>CAYGOJ010000058.1:0-8653 GCA_964351545.1 uncultured Acidimicrobium sp. | reverse complement strand
TCACTACAACGCGGCTACTCATATATACGGCTTCGACGATGGAATGGGTGACGAACAGGGCAGCGAATTTGCGCTGGGCGAATAGAGCGAGAAGTTCGTCGTTGAGACGCTCACGAGTAAATTCGTCCAATGCACTGAATGGTTCGTCGAATAGAAATAGTTCGGGATTGGTTACTAGGGAACGCGCCAGTGAAGTTCGCATTTTCATTCCGCCGGATAACTGGCGAGGGTACTTCCGAGCAGAATCGGCTAGGTCTACGAGTTGGATGATTTCGTCCACCCTTCGAGTTCGTTCGCTCGGTTCAATGTCGTCAAGTTCGATCAGCAGCTCGATGTTGTCGTAGACATTTCGCCATGGAAGCAATGTCGCGTCCTGAAACACGAATCCAACTTTGGTTGTGTTGACAACACACTCACCGGAGGTGGGTGTGTCTAGCCCGGCCGCAATTCGCAGAATTGTGGATTTGCCACAACCACTTGGTCCAACTAGCGAGACGAACTCGGTCCACCCAATGTCCAATGTGACGTGAGATAGCGCCGTCGTGGAATCGGCGAAAGTCTTACCTAATCCCCGTAGGGAAAGGAGTTGCCCTGAGTGGCTCTGACCGTCTACGACGTCAGAAACTGATGGGATACTCATCGAAGCGTCGGCAATGCCGCATCCTCGTCGGGGTCACCGCTACAAGTTACTCCACAGGCCGCGCGTTTCGAGTACCACACGAAGAACAGAAAGTCGATCGGTCATGATCCCGTCCACGCCAATGTCGAGAAGATGCTCCATTTCGGATGGCTCGTCGATTGTCCACACATGAACCTGAAGTCCGACATCATGCGCTGCCTCGACCAATGCCCGATCGGTGATCGTCAGCGGACCTTGCTTGAGGGGGATCTGCGCGGCATGAACACCTGGAAACTGCGGCCGAGATCGCAACCAGCGTCGCAGGCGCAATCGAGCAACTTCCTTAGGTCCGAGCGAGGAGCACAGGGCAGTTCCAAAATGGTTACGCAACTGACGCAGGCGATTGTCACTAAACGAACCAACACACACCCGGTTGAGTGAATGTGTTGCAGTGAGGAGATCGATCAAAGGTTGGACGGCGCTATCGGCCTTGCAATCGATATTAAATCGTGCCTCCGGCCAAGTACTAAACAACTCTGCCATCTGCGGTATCGGTTCGCGACCCGCCACCCGCACCGATCGAACCTGATCGTACGTGAGATCACTGATCCGTCCAGGCACGCCGCAAGTCCGTTGCAAGTTATTGTCATGAAAGGCGAGCAAGACACCGTCCAAAGTCGCATGCACATCCGTCTCGAGATAGCGATAACCAGAATCGATTGCGTGCTGAAAGGCAGGCATCGTATTTTCCGGGTTGTCGCTTGCACCTCCGCGATGGGCAAAGGCGATCGGCAAAATTGTGTCGAGGAATGGATGAGTTGCGGTAGTTCCCATTCGAAATATCTCAGATCGCTCGTCCGGCTTTGGCCCAGTACTCGTCCTTAAGAAATCGTTTGTAGAGCTTTCCGGTCGGATGTCTCGGCAGTTCTGCGCGAAAGTCAATGCTCCGCGGACATTTGATATCCGCCAGCGATTGTCGACAAAATAAATTCAGTTCTTTGCTCAGCGCTTCGGCCTCTTCTTGCGATGTGGGCATAGACACGGGTTGTACGACCGCTTTGACTTCTTCACCAAATTCGTCGTTGGGTATACCAAAGACCGCCACATCGATGACCTTGGGGTGGTTGATGAGCACATTTTCGGCTTCTTGCGGATAGATGTTGACCCCACCGGAAATAATCATGAACGCCTTGCGATCGGTGAGATACAGAAATTTGTCCGAATCCATGTAGCCAATGTCGCCTAGCGTCGTCCATCCGCGCCCGAGGGGATCACGCGATGCCAAGGTTTTCTCAGGGTCGTTGTGGTATTCAAATTCGGCCGGGTTTTCGAAAAAGACCGTGCCAATTTCACCAACGGGTAATTCCTTTCCCTCGTCGTCGCAGATATGTAGAACCCCGGAAACCGCCGCGCCGACCGTGCCGGGATGATCGAGCCACTGCTGAGGACTGCAATACACGAACCCATTGCCCTCCGAGCCGGCGTAATACTCATGGATGATTGGCCCCCACCAATTCATCATCGACCGCTTGACTTCGATTGGGCATGGCGCGGCGGCGTGGAACGAATTGACCAGTGACGATGTGTCGTATCTGGCGCGTACATTTTCGTCGAGCTTGAGCATTCGCACGAACATCGTTGGCACGGTCTGACTATGAGTTACTTTGTATTTTTCGGTCAATCGCAGGAATTCCTCGGCGTCGAAGTGGTCCATAATCACCGTTGTCCCACCCAATCGGTGCACCGCCATATTCCAACGCAAGGGAGCGGCATGGTACAGAGGTGCCGGTGACAGATATGTCGTATTTTCATTCATCGAAAAAAGCATTTGGCCCAGAACCGCCACTCCATTTGGGGATCCAATGGGGGTGAGCGGTTGAACCAGCTTGATTCCTTTCGGGCGTCCCGTTGTTCCGCTGGAGTACAACATGTCGACACCGTCGATACGACCTTCTAGCGGAGCGGCGGGGAAAGCCGCAACCGCATCTTGATAGTTGTCGTACTCGGCGTTTGAACCATCAAGCATGAGTCGGAGATGGACATCTGGTATCGAGTCGCTAATTTGGGCGGCCTGATCGGACTTGTACTGACTGGTGATGAATGCCTTGGCGCCGCAGTCATTGATGATATATGTCAGTTCGTCGCTCGTCAGGCGACTTGAGCAGGCCGTGTAGATAAGTCCTGCATAGTGGCAGCCCCAAATCACTTCGAAGAATCGAGGATGATTTTCCAAGCAGATGGCGATGTGGTCACCAACATGCAATCCACTTGCGCGCAGTAATTGGCTGAGTCGATTAGCCGCGGCATCGAGGTCGGCGTAGGTGATTTCAGAGCCGTCATGCGCATTGAGTACTGCAAGTTTGTTGGGCGATGTAAGTGCAATGTGCCCAGGAAACATATTGTCAACCGTAGCCCGATACATTCAGGGCATCGACACCATTGCCCAATTTGAAACACTCATGAAAACGGATAGCGCCGACGTTCCGCTCGATTTGGCCATGTCGCTTATTGCAGCCACCGCCGACAATTCACTATCCGTGAATGCACTAATCGGACGGTTCGACGACCTGGCGGCAGAGATACAGTGCGCGACCCCTCAGCAGCTAATGAATTCGCTTTTTGGATCCGGCAAATTCACCGGCAATACGATCGAGTACGACGATCCGGCAAATTCACTCATCAACCTGGTGTTTGATCGCCGGCTCGGGGTGCCAATAACCCTTGGCGTGCTAGCCATGGAAATTGGATCGAGAGTCGGTGTGCCCATGACGGGGGTAGGCATGCCGGGGCATTTTCTCTGTTCGACCACCTCACATGACGACGATCTGGTCGTTTACTTTGACCCATTCCACGGACCCGAACCGCTGTCGGCATCTGAGTGCAAGACCCTGTATCGGAGGCTCACCAGTCTTGATAACTGGAGCGAGGAGTTCCTGATACCTACTCCATCTCGACAAGTGGTCGTGCGGATACTGAACAATTTGAAGGCCATTTACCTGCGGCGTAATGACGTGGCCAACATTCGATGGGTAATGCGATTGCGCACCGTGATTCCCGAATTGACGGTCGATGAGCAACGCCAGTTTGCGCGCTTGGTCCGATCTTCGAACTAATCTACGACTATGTCCACTGTTGCCGATTTGACCACCTCGCAGGAAATTCAGGTTTCAGAACTGGTCGATGATCTCTTGGCCAAGTTTCCTCCGCAGTCAACGCCGTCTGCGACATTTCTCGGCGAGCAGTTTGATCGCGGGTTGGCGTGGGTGAACTTTCCAGTAGGCGTTGGTGGACTCGGCGCTTCACCCAAACACCAGAAAATTGTCAACGAAAAAATCACTTTGGCGGGCGGGCCGAGCGCCTACGCGCGCAATCCAATCGGATATGGGATGTGCGGACCAACAGTTGTTGAATGGGGAACCGACGCCCAAAAGGCGCGATATCTCCGACCGCTGTTCACCGGTGAAGAAATCTGGTGTCAATTGTTTTCCGAGCCGGGATCCGGTTCCGACTTCGCTGGCTTGGCCGCCAAAGGCGTTCGCGACGGTGACGAATGGGTGATCAACGGACAAAAGGTGTGGACAACACTGGCTCACCTGTCGCGTTGGGGGTTGCTGGTCGTACGCACAGATGCCGAGGCGGTCAAACACGCCGGGCTCACCGCGGTGGTGGTGGACATGCACGCGCCGGGAGTCGAAGTGCGACCGCTTCGACAGATGACGGGTGAAGCAGAATTCAACGAGGTGTTCTTCACCGATGTTCGAGTGCCGATCTCGGAGACCCTCGGTGGTGCCGGTGATGGATGGCGAGTGAGCCTGACCACGTTAATGAATGAGCGGGTTGCCATCGGCGGGGTGATACCGCCACGTGGATCGGGCGCAATTAGCGAGGCATTAAAAATTTGGCGAAAACTTCCCAGGGAACGTCAGGATGCATCGACACGTGATCAGCTCATGTCGTTGTGGATTCGTGCCGAAATATTGCGACTTACCAATATTAGAGCGGGACAGATGCGCAAGGTTGGGGTGCCCGGCCCGGAGGGCGCAATCGGAAAAATGGCCAGCGCTGAATTGAACAAAGAGACATTTGAGTTCTGTGTCAATCTGCTTGGTGCGGACGGGATGTTGTACAGCAGCTACGAAATGGTCCGTCCGGAAACAGCGATGAGGTTTGAATCGGTGCCAAAGGCATTTCTTCGATCCCGTGCCAACAGCATCGAAGGCGGAACAACAGAGGTCATGCGCAATATTCTTGGCGAACGAATGTTGGGACTACCGGGAGATGTCCGAGTTGATCGCGATGTGCCGTGGAGCACTATTCCTCGCAGCTAACTCGTTATTGGGACAATCCCTGCAACACGGTGCTGGCAGCGAAGTTTTTACTTTCAATGCGTGAACCCCGGGCAATAGATCCGCCGAGGGTAATGGTGGCGGCCAATTCGATTGCATTTTGCAGTTCGCGAATGTTGCGAGGGGCCGGAAAGTATTCGTCTTCGGTGGTGATGCGAACCTCTTCGACGCCCTGACGCGGCGCAAGGCGATCAATGACCTCGGTCACGAGTTGTTCCGGCGCCGACGCGCCCGCCGTGATACCGACAATTCCCGAAATGTTGGTGGGAAGTTCGTCGGCACCGTTAACCCGATAGACCGATTCGCAGCCATAGTCGCGGGCAAGTTTTTCGAGTGCCCGAGTATTTGAGGAATTCGCAGATCCGATAACGATAATTGCATCGCAGATTGGCGCAATCTTCATCAACGCGGTCTGGCGATTGGTTGTCGCAAAACACAGATCACTTTTGCCAGGCGACCACACACTTGGATACTTGACTCGAACCGCATCTGCAACAGCCTCCCAATCACGATGGGAAAGGGTGGTCTGTGCCAACAGCGCGACCGGCTCATCGAAGAGAGGCAAATCGGCGACATCGTCTACCGACTCAACTCGACTGATCGAATCTGGAGCGACCGCCATTGTGCCGACGGCCTCTTCGTGCCCTTCGTGGCCGACATAGACAATCCGGTAGCCCTTTCCTGTGCGCACCTTGACCTCGTGATGGACCTTGGTGACAAGTGGGCACACCGAGTCAACGACATAGCCGCCTCTACCGCGGGCTAATTCGACTACCTCGGGTGCCGAACCGTGCGCCGACAGCATCACTGGACTACCGATCGGCACCTGCAAAATGTCATCGACAAATATCACTCCAAGATCTTTGAATTGGTCCACGACGATCCTGTTGTGAACAATTTCGTGGTAGCAGTACACCGGTGCGTCGAATGTGCGTACCATCCATGCGAGGGCGTTGATTGCCATTTCTACACCGGCACAAAAACCGCGCGGTGCAGCGAGCAATACTTTCTCAACGTTCATGTTGTCTCCAGTTTACTGCTCGTTCCCAACGGTAGAATATGTATGTGACGACTCAACTACCCACCGTCGTCATCGTCGGTAGACCAAACGTCGGCAAGAGCACACTGTTCAATCGCTTCATGGGTCAGCAAGTTGCGATCGTGGAAGATCAACCAGGAATCACCCGTGATCGCTTCGAGCGTGAAGCGGAGTGGCTCGGTCGACACTTTATGGTCGTCGATACGGGCGGTTGGATGCCGAAGGGAAGCGATCTCGACGACAAGGTGAGCCGCCAGGTGGAAGCCGCGGTCACCGACGCCGATCTTGTGTTATTTGCCGTCGACTCGATTGTCGGAGTCACCGAAGACGATGCTGCGCTGGCCGCCTGGTTACGCAAAAGCGGACGCTCCGTGATGGTTGTTTCGAACAAGGTGGACTCAGATAAACGCGAGGCAGATCGGTGGGATTTCCTATCACTCGGACTCGGCGAGCCGTATCCGGTTTCTGCGCTACACGGTCGTAAATCGGGAGACCTTCTCGACGAAATCTTGAAACGGATACCAGACACTGGCAATGGCAGTGGCGAGGCTACGGGTGAGAAAAAGTCTGGTGATCTACCCAAGATTCCGCGTATTTCGATCGTCGGCAGACCAAACGTTGGCAAAAGTACATTGTTTAATCGCTTGGTAGGCGAGGATCGCTCAATCACTCACGACATGCCCGGCACAACCCGAGACGCAATCGACACGATGGTGCAAACCGACGACGGGCCGGTCATCTTCGTAGACACCGCAGGTATGCGTCGCAAGAGCAAGGTCGATGACTCTGCGGAGTATTACTCGTTCGTGCGCGCCCTTCGAGCGGTCGACGAGTCCGACATTGCGTTGCTGGTGATCGATGTCGGTGAGGGTGTGACGAGTCAAGATCAGCGACTCGCCGAACGAATCGACGCGGCCGGTTGTCCCGTCGTCGTTGTGCTCAATAAATGGGAACTTCTGGATGATGACGGTCGAGAGAACATTGAATCGGAAATGTCGCGCAAGCTATATTTCATCGGCGATGCGCCGGTGCTCAAAATTTCGGCTCTGACCGGTAAAGGTGTCCACAAATTGCGCCCAATTCTGCACGAGACAATCATCCAGTATCACAAGCGCGTGCCAACCACTGATGTCAACAGAGTGATAGCCGAGGCTCAGCAAAAGCAACCGGCAGGTTCGGGTGCGCGGGTGCTCTATGCGCTGCAGGGAGCCGTCGATCCACCGACGTTTACCTTTTTTGTCAATCGCGAACTGCCTCAACCGTATCTTCGTTATCTCGAGCGATGCATTCGGGAAAAGTTTGAATTTGGAAGCACACCGATCAAAATTCGCGTGCGCAAACGCGCCGACTAGCGAGGCTGTCGCCAATGCCATGGTGTGAGGCTTGTGCCAAATACCTTGCTCCGAGCGCAATGAATGTTGATGGGACCTGCCCTCAATGTGGCCGGGCGGCGCAGGTGGCAACGATTCACGGAAAGGTCACAGCTAAAAATCTCGATGTGAAGGAACCGGCCCGCTCGGGAACTGGTACCGACGATGACGTGAGCGTGCCATGGCATTTCAAAATTCTGGTCGGTGCCCTCGTGTTCTATCTCACTTGGAGAGTGATCCAACTGTTCAGTTAGGCTCGGTGATCCGTTTACAAAGCGGGCTGTAGCGCAGCTTGGTTAGCGTGCTTGTCTGGGGGACAAGAGGTCGGGAGTTCAAATCTCCCCAGCCCGACCACTATCGGCCAGGCTTTCCCAAGAAATTCAACAGGATTTCCTGATATACTTCCTAACATGGCGATTGACACCCTGACCGATAAAAATGAAAAGACGGTAGCGTTGGCTCGGTTCTTTCGGGTGCTCGGTGACCCCACGAGGTTGAAGATTCTCGAACTTTTGCTCATTGGGACGCACAGCGTTTCTGAACTTGTCGAAGCCACGGGCGCCCCGCAGGCGCGAGTATCCAATCATTTGGCATGCCTTCGATGGTGCCGCTTCGTCGAGGCCGAACGCGAGGGCCGATCCGCGATCTATCGCATAGTTGATCCTCGGATCGCCATGTTTCTCGAAGCTGGTCGCGAACGCACGAGCGAACACTACGAGCACCTGATCGCTTGTAAGCGAATCGGCCCCGATTGGATATGAGGAGTTGGCATGACAACCAAAGCAGATCCGCGCGTTGCGGCAACTGAAGCGGGTTACACCTCAGACGCGATCAGAGTTGATGATAAATCATTGGCCGCATTCAAGTCTGCGGAGGACATCGACTACGACTTAATTATCGTAGGTTCTGGCGGTGCCGCCTTCGCCGCCGCGATCCGGGCCACAAGCTATGGAGCACGGGTCGCTGTCGTGGAGCGCGCAGAGGTCGGTGGAACGTGTGTCAATATCGGATGCGTTCCATCTAAGACGCTGGTGGCTGCGGCCAATGCGTACCATAGTGCGGCACATCATCCATTCGCCGGCGTCCCAACCTCGTCAGGTCCGGTGGACTTTGGTGCGCTCATCGCCCAAAAAGACGAACTTGTCGAGGGACTCCGCCAGGCAAAGTATCTAGATCTCGCCGACTTATATAACTTCGAGATCATTCATGGTGACGCCCGTTTCACCGGTCCCGAAACTCTCGATGTGAGTGGACGCACGTTGCGGGCAAGTTCCTATCT
>CAYGOJ010000057.1:0-8737 GCA_964351545.1 uncultured Acidimicrobium sp. | reverse complement strand
GCGGGTTCACCGCGTGCGTGTCGCTGAATATCACCTTGGAATCCACCGTTGCAAATGCGTGGCTGATTAGCGTGTACGGCGTGGCACGACAATGTTGTAGAAGTTCATGCAGCGAAGCATCAACGATCACGCTTACATTTCAATACAGCCGTGCGCTTGCCTGGATCGATGACTTGACATTTGAGCGCGATCCGCACTCATACGACCTCTGCGAGCGTCACGGACAACGAATGACCGTGCCAACGGGTTGGCGTTTAGAAGACCGACGAAATCGATTCAGGATGGTCGTTCCCAACCGACTTGCCGGATGAACCATTCGCCGTGGGGTCCACCCGTCGGCGAAGGATCATCAGACTCCAATCTTCATCGCGGCGAATTTAGCGTCGGCTTTATCGTCCTCGCGTGGCTCGGTGCGTATCTCCTTGCAACACTCTTTGCGATCGCATTCCAATTGCTGTCCGGCTCGAAGGAACTAACGGGCGATAAGGCGCCGACTTGGGCGTTTGCCTTAGTCGCTTTGGCGCTTTGGATTCCCAATGTGGCGATGTTGGTTTTCGTCTCCGGTCAACGTGGCACCGGAAATTTCCGGCACGACTTTTCATTTTCATTTCGAGGTCGAGATTTAATTGGGATTCCGATCGGAATCGCTAGCCAACTTGTATTGGTTGGCTTAGTCACGTGGCCGTTCAGAGAAATATTCCCAGAGGCCTATTCGAATAACGACATAGACAAACGGGCAACCAACTTGGTGGACTCCGCGCATGGTTATTGGATAATTTTGTTGGCAGTGATCGTGACGATCGGTGCCCCAGTAGTAGAAGAACTCGTGTTCCGCGGTTTCATCCAAGGGGGATTGCAACAACGATTTCGTCAGACCACGGCGCTAATTATTGGTGCAGTATGGTTCACAATCGTCCATGCCAATCCAATCGAGTTCCCGGGGTTGTTCGCCTTTGGCATTGTGCTGGGGATCTGTTTCATCAAGACCAAGCGATTGGGGATGTCCGTGTGGGCACATGTGGCATTCAATGCCACAGCCTTATTGCTCGTTATAATTCAATAAATTTAGTTCCCCCTCAAATTATGCAAAGATGGCACCTGGCATGACAACTGATATGACTAGCGAACAGAACATGACCGGCAGCGACGACGTTCCCGACAGATATGAGTTGTATACCAGGATCGCATCGATTGTCATTGTGGCTGGCGCAACCCTGTTTCTACTGAAGACCCTGCACCCCGGTCTCATCTTGCGTGATAACACCCCAACGGGTGGCGACATGGGCGCCCATGTGTGGGGACCGGCTTATTTGCGCGATCACTTGCTCACCAACTGGAGGCTCACCGGTTGGAGCATGGACTGGTACGCGGGTTTTCCGGTGTATCGGTTCTACATGGTGGTGCCGGCGTTACTTATCGTGTTGGTTGATCTTGTCGTGCCCTATGGAGTGGCACTCAAGATGATCGCGGTAATTGGAATTCTGACTTTGCCAATTGCAACCTGGCTGTTTGGTCGACTGGCGAGATTTGTATTTCCAATTCCAGAGTTGTTGGTGCTCGCCGCGACAGTGTTTCTTTATGATGAAAGTTTCACCATCTATGGCGGCAATATCGCCTCAACGATGGCCGGGGAGTTTTCGTTCTCGATCGCGCTCACTCTGGCGATGATCGGCTTGGGACTCTTTGCCCATGCCATGTATACCGGTAAGCGACGGAAACTTGCTGCAGTTGTAATTGCATTGGCGGCACTTTGTCACGGCGTCGTTCTCATCTTTGTGTTCGTCGGTGTTGGGTTGATGATGCTCATGTGGCGAGATCGCCTTCGACTCAAGTGGGGCTTGACGATAATAGGTATTTCAGCGCTTCTTTCGTCGTTTTGGGTCGTGCCGTTCGTGACAGGTCATGCATTCATGACCGATATGAAGTATGAACCGCGTCCAAGTGGTGCAGCCGATTCATTTTGGAAGATGTTTTTCCCACTCCCAGCGTTTTGGAATATATCCGTAATGCTCTTTGCACTCATTGGATTTGCCGCCTGTGTATTTCGTCGACACCTTGTAGGGATCTGGCTTGGGGTATTTGGTGTTGCACTTGCCATTTTCGTGTTCATTTCGCGCGACAGCTTGCCGGTAATTGGACTGTTGTGGAACCCAAGAGTTCTTCCATTTGTCTATCTCGTGCGTTACATGTTGATGATGATCGGTATTTACGAAGTGGTCGCCGGGGTTGCAAGGTTTGTCGCACTCGCGGAGATGGCCCGTTTATCGGTGGCGCGTGCCGAGCAGCTTGTAGTTGTTTCTCCTCCTTCACCTATTCGCACCCGACCATTATTTAATATTGCGATGGCCGGTAGTTTGGCACTGATCGTGACCTTTATGATTGGGTTTCACTTTCAGGAGCTTCCGTTTGGAAAGGTAGTAACAAATTCTGAAGGCACGGCGATGTATAAGTGGGGTCCGCTCGAGACAAAATTGAGTAACGACGGCTTTGTTGATGGATGGGCACGCTGGAACTTTCAAGGCTATGAAGGCAAGGAAGCCTATGGCGAGTATTACGACGTGGTTCAAACGATGAAGCGACTCGGCGATGACCCCAAATTCGGTTGCGGTCGTGCGTTGTGGGAAAACAGTGGCGAATTGAATAAATATGGAACAACGATGTCGCTGATGCTGCTTCCGTATTGGACCGACGGTTGCGTTGGATCAATGGAAGGACTGTTCTTCGAAGCCGCTGGAACGACTCCATACCATTTTGTTGCTGCCGCGGCGATGTCAAAACAAAGTAGCAATCCGGTCCGCGAACTGCGATATGACAACAACGATGCAACAAAGGGCGTTCGCTACCTTCAGCAGCTCGGCGTCAAATATTTCATGGGGATCACACCGGAGGCCATCAATCAAGCATCGGCGCAACCAGGACTGACTGAAATAGCACGATCTGGCCCGTGGGTGATCTACGAAATTACAGAAAGCAATGCCCTCGTTGTTCCACTTGATGCACAACCGGTCGTCGTCCAAACCGGAGGTGGCGATCCTCGCGAACGTTGGCTCGAAGTGGGCATGAGTTGGTTCCAGAATCCAGAAGACTGGTCGGCACTTCCAGTTGCCGACGGTCCAAGCGAGTGGCAGCGAGTAAAAGTCGAAGTCGACTCGACGCGACGTATTGGTGAACCGGGCGATTCAAGTCGGCGGATCGATGTCGTCGTGCCGTTAGAGCCAATTCGCACGGTCCCGCTCGGCCCCGTGAGCATTACTAACGTGCAGATCGGTACTTCCGATGTGAAATTCAATGTTGACCAAATCGGAATACCGGTACTCGTGCGTGTTAGTTACTTTCCGAATTGGGATGTAAGTGGAGCAAAGGGTCCCTACAGGGTTGCGCCAAACATGATGGTCGTCATTCCCACGAGCACTAATGTTCACCTCACTTACGGACGCTCGTCCCTAGACGTATTCGCGTACTTACTGACGTTTCTGGGAATTGGACTTTTGATCAGATTTCGACGACGTCAAACGAGTATTGCTGACTAGCATCAGTACTCGTGCCAAATTTGGAAGAGATTGTCAAGGCATATGACATTCGCGGCATCGTTCCGGATCAGCTTGACGCCAATAGTGCACGAGCCTTGGGCGTTGCCTTCGCCCAATTTGCCGGTGGGCGGACTATCGCCATTGCTCACGATATGCGTCCGAGCGGACCAGAGTTAGTAGATGCGTTTCAATCTGGCGTACTTAGCCAAGGACTTGATGTAGTCAATCTTGGACTTGCCAGTAGTGACTTGCTGTACTACGCATCGGGCAAACTCGATGTAGCCGCCGCGATGTTTACCGCCTCGCACAACCCGGCCCAGTACAACGGCATCAAATTGTGTTTGTCCGGGGCGCGGTCAATTGGCATTGACAATGGCCTGCGTGAAATCAAGACGATTGCTCAAGCAACTTTGGACGGCAAAGGTTTCACAGAAAATACGAAGGTCGGAACCGTGAGCCACCGAAATTTACTGGCCGAATTCGCCGATCATGTCGTGGGATTCCTAGATCAAGAGAACCTTCGACCACTGCGAATCGTTGCAGATACTGCAAACGGAATGGGTGGGCTCGTCGTGCCGGCGATCTTCAAACATTTGCCTATTTTTGAACTTGAAGTGATGTACGGCGAACTCGATGGAACGTTTCCAAACCACCCGGCCGATCCTTTGCAACCGGCGAATCAACGAGATCTTCAGGCCCGCGTGATCGCTGGTGGATTCGATGTTGGATTGGCGTTTGACGGTGATGCCGATCGAGTTTTTTTAGTGGATGAATTGGGCCGTGGGATGTCGGGGAGCACGACAACCGCGTTGCTGGCGACCGCTTTTTTGCGGAAGAATCCGGGTTCCACCATTCTCTACAACTTGATTTGTTCAAAGGCGGTCCCGGAAGTAATAGCAGAAATGGGCGGCATTGGCATCCGGACCCAAAACGGACATAGCTACATGAAGCAAGTTATGGCCGAGACCGGCGCAATTTTTGCCGGCGAGCACTCCGGGCATTATTACTTTGCCGATAATTTTCGTGCCGACAGCGGGCTCATAGCCACGATGACGGTTCTCGGCGAAATGTGTCGAACGGGCAAGCCACTAAGTGAATTAAGGATTCCTTTGGAACGATATGCGTCCAGCGGTGAAATCAATACGATGGTCGCCGACATCTCCAAGGTAATTGAACGAATTGCTAACGGCTATTCGAAATTTTCTCAGGATCGATTGGACGGGCTAACCGTCGACTGTGGGTCCTGGTGGTTCAATGTACGACCTTCAAACACGGAGCCACTATTGCGACTCAATCTAGAAGCCGCAACTCGCGACGAGTGTGACGATCATGTGGTTGAGTTATTGTCCGTGATCACTTCCACCTAGTTGAAACTCGAATTCTCGCTCAAAATTCCTAGTACGATCGCAAAGTGACTTTAGATGCTCAGCTGCTCGGGATCTTGGCCTGCCCCGAAGACAAGGGACCCCTCTATTACTTTTCTGCCGATGAGTTTCTCTTCAATCCACGGCTCGGTCGCAAATATTTAATTCGTGACGGAATCCCGGTGATGCTCATTGACGAAGCGGTGGCCGTGGATGATGCAGAGCGGTTACTTTTGCAAGAGCGCATTACGGCCGAGAGTATTTTGCCGACGTTTAGCTGACAATTGACTGAGATTTAACGAGGAGAAACCATGAATTCAACATTCGCTGAGCGTCGTGACTATCGGGTGGCGGATCTCTCGCTGGCGCCATTTGGTCGAAAGGAAATTCACCTCGCTGAGCATGAAATGCCGGGGTTGCGCGCTTTGCGTGCCGAATATGGAAAATCGAAACCGTTGAAAGGCGCTCGCGTCTCTGGCTCGCTGCACATGACCGTTCAAACCGCGGTGCTAATCGAAACGCTAAATGAATTGGGTGCGGAGGTTCGTTGGGCGAGTTGCAACATATTTTCAACCCAAGACCAGGCCGCGGCCGCCGTGGTTGTCGGCCCGCATGGATCGGTCGAAGAGCCCAATGGAGTCCCCGTGTTCGCCTGGAAGGGCGAAACGCTAGAGGAATATTGGTGGGCGACGGATCAGATGATGACATGGCCTGACGGAAACGGGCCAAACATGATACTTGATGATGGCGGAGACGCCACCATGTTGATTCACAAGGGAGTTGAGTTTGAATTGGCCGGCAATGTTCCGGATCCGACTACCGCATCGAATCCCGAAATGGCAATAGTGCTTGGATTGCTCCAGCGCTCATTGAAAACCGAGCCGTTGAAATGGACGACACTCGCCAAGGGGATTCGCGGAGTCACCGAGGAGACCACAACCGGAGTGAAACGGCTCTACAAGATGGCCGCGCGGAACGAACTGTTGTTTCCGGCGATCAACGTCAATGACAGCGTGACAAAGAGCAAGTTCGACAATCTCTATGGATGTCGCCACTCGCTGATCGATGCGCTCAATCGTGCGACCGATGTCATGCTTGCCGGCAAAGTTGCGGTCGTATGTGGTTATGGCGATGTCGGTAAAGGTTGCGCCCAAAGTTTGCGCGGACAGGGCGCGCGAGTTGTGATAACCGAGATCGACCCGATTAACGCATTACAGGCGGCGATGGAGGGCTATCAAGTGGACACTCTTGATGCGATGGCGCCGGTGGCCGATGTATTTGTTACCGCCACTGGAAACTCCGACATCGTCACCATTCAACATATGTCTCGAATGAAACACAATGCCATCGTTTGCAACATCGGACACTTCGACAACGAAATCGATATGGCGGGGCTAGCCCGCAGCGGCGCTACTAGAGACGAATTAAAGCCGGGCACAGATCTGTGGAGCTTCCCTGACGGCCACTGCATTATCGTGCTTGCCGAAGGTCGCCTTGTGAACCTTGGCTGCGCAACCGGTCATCCTAGTTTTGTCATGAGCTGTTCATTTTCTAATCAGGTCATAGCCCAAATGGAACTGTTTGCGCACCCGGAGCGGTATCCGCTTGGCGTATATGTACTGCCTAAGCACTTGGATGAAAAAGTTGCACGCCTACACCTCGATTCTCTCGGTGTCGTGTTGACAAAACTTACCGACGAGCAAATTGATTATCTTGGTATCTCGCCAAGTGGACCATTCAAGCCGGAGACCTATCGTTACTAATTTCGCTAGTAAGTGGTCATGTAGTTCGATCGGCGCTCATCTGTAGGATCGGCAAGGTTCGCTCCACCAACGGTCCGATTCCGAACGCAAATAGCACGGTTCCTATGCCAGCCTGACCGCCTAGGGCGATTCCGGCGGCGAGGACAAGTACTTCAATGAACGTGCGAGCCCGACTTATTCGGTAGCCCCTTGCACCTAGCCCAATCATGAGTCCGTCGCGCGGTCCCGGTCCAAGGCCCGAGCCAATGTACAGGCCGGATGCGATTGCCACGATTCCGATCCCGGAGATCATCATGAGCACGCGTAAGGCAACGTCATCAATTTCAGGAATGAGTGGCAGGACAATATTTGTCGTTAGTCCGATCAGGACTGCATTGAGAAGAGTGCCTAGTCCGACCGACTGGCGAAGCGGAATCCACAGCAACAACACCGCGATACTTGTGAGCACAATTATGGTTCCAAGCTCGATATTTAAATGCTCGCTTAGGCCCTGGTGGAACACATCCCACGGTGCGAGTCCGAGCCGTGCCCGTACTAACAGTGAAATACCGACACCGAAGAAGGCAAGTCCACCACTGCAACGAACGACTCGTTGCAGTGGTCGGTCTCTAAGCGGCGCGCTAAATGAATTCGGCACTCGTCTACCGTACTCGTTGAAGTATCGGTCAAACGGACATGTTGTTCCAATCCGAATGTCAAGTATGTGGAGCACCAATGCGCTCGATCTGCACGGAATGTCAAGACGTATTACTGGCCAGCATTGTCAGCGATGTGCCAGGCGCGCCAGAGTCGGTTACCTATGCGGTCTCGTTCGAAGGTCGTGCTCGGCAATTGATACTCGGTCTCAAGTACCGCAACGAACGAGCCACGGCGCGAATGCTTGCCAATGTGTTAGTGAGTCGCCTTGACTCCGTTCATCGCAACGCGGACATTGTGACCTGGGCACCCACAAGTAGTCGGCGGCGGCGAGAACGTGGGCATGACCAGTCTGAACTTATCGCTCGAGCAGTTGCACGATTGATTCATCGACCGTGTCGTTCACTTCTCGTTCGTCAAGGACTCGCCCCTCAAACTGGCGCAAATCGTCAACATCGTTTACACGGCCCACAATTTCGGGCCCGTCGTATTCGGAGCGTCGAACATGTGCTATTGGTGGATGACGTGGTGACTACCGGCGCCACACTTCGCGCCGCCGAGGCCGCACTCTATGCGTCAGGTGCGGGACGGGTAAGTACTGTCGCCGTCGCTGCGACTCCCTCGCTCGAGTCGCGCAGATAGCATCAAAGGTCGCATGCAACTTTTGGATCGAATTCTCCGTGCCGGCGAAGGCAAAAAAGTAAAGGCGCTCGCTGGAATAGTCCCGGACATCAATGCCTGGACCACCGAGATTGGTGCCCTAAGTGACGAGGCGCTGAAGTCCAAGACAATCGAGTTTCGCCAGCGCCTCGAACGTGGCGAGACTGTCGATGATTTGCTCGCCGAGGCCTTCGCAGTCGTCAGGGAGGCCGCCGATCGCGTGATCGGCCAGCGACATTATGACGTGCAATTGATGGGCGGCGCCGCGCTTCACGCCGGTTGGGTTGCCGAAATGCGAACTGGCGAGGGTAAGACACTTGCCTCGACACTTCCGGCGTACCTCAATGCCCTTGTCGGAAATGGGGTTCATCTCATTACCGTCAATGACTACTTGGCTCGACGCGACTCCGAATGGATGGGATCCATACATCGCTGGTTAGGTCTCAGTGTCGGTCTTGTAGTTCCGGGCTCGCGCACAACGCCCGCCGAGAAACGCATTGACTACGGTGCCGACATTACGCACGGAACCAATAATGAGTTCGGCTTCGACTACCTTCGCGACAACATGGCGGCCTCAACCAGCGAAAAGGTTCAGCGAGGCCATCATTACGCAATTGTCGACGAGGTGGACTCGATTTTGATCGACGAAGCGCGCACACCGCTCATCATTTCTGGTCGAATCGCCGACGCCGCAAAGTTGTATTACCAATTCGCATCGATCGTGCGCTCACTCAAACGCGACCAAGATTTCGAGGTCGAGGAAGACAAGCGAATTGTCGTACCC
>CAYGOJ010000056.1:1468-8856 GCA_964351545.1 uncultured Acidimicrobium sp. | reverse complement strand
CCACATCAGGGCACCCGACACCATCAATCCGCCGACCACCACAAGGGTGAGCAGGCGGTAGTAGAAGAAGAAAAAGAGTATTACAAGAAACACTCCGAGCAGACCGGAAAGCATTGCGGCATTCAGCGAATCCTTACCAAGAGTCGGCGACACTGTCTGTACCTGCGACACACCAAACTTCACTGGAACGGCACCGAATTCAAGAATTTTTGCCAGGTCACGGGCCTCGGACTCGGAAAAGTCGCCGGTGATCTGAACCGACCCGCCACTAAAAATTGGTTCCCGTACTACTGGAGCAGAAATCACCACCCCATCTAAAACGATTGCAACCTGCGCCGTAGGGCACGTGGCTTCGCGGTTGTAACACGATGTGGTGAGCGCGTTCCACAGTTGGTCACCATCGGCGCCGCTTCGCAGTCCAACTGTGACCACCCACCCACCGGCTTGAATCTCGGCCTGAGCGTCATTGGAAAAAACTTTGCCACTGGCGGCGGCCGGTCCAACGTAGTACCCATTGCCCTTCCCGTCGGTGAGTAGCACCGTCGCGGTTGGGTCATTCGGGTCTGCCGAGGCGGGAATTGTGACGACGGGAGCGACGGTGCTCGTTGTGGTAGTGGTGGTAGCAGCTGTCGTGGTCGTCGTGGTGGTGGGTACACCCGATGCAACATGTTTTCGAGTTCCACCGACGCCACCGCTCGGGGGTGGCAAGGTTGTCGTAGATGAATCCACCTGGAGCAGCCCACTTTGAAGAACCGGCCTGAGCAACAACTCGCCCTGCTGACCAATAATCTCGAGCGCCCGCTGTTGGTCTTCGACTCCCGGAAGATTGACCACCACCGTGTCGCCTTGCCGAATAATCTCGGGTTCGGCCACACCGATTGAATCCACTCGGGCGCGAATGATCTCGACTGCGACATCGATAGCCGCGGGATCGTATTCGCCCTCTGGCTGGAGAGTTACCGACGCGCCACCCTGCAAGTCGAGGCCGAGCGAAGGTGAATTTCCGACCGCCAGATTGGCTGCCAGAATCCCACCAGCGACGACCACGATTCCAATAAGTGAAACGAGGAGTCGGCGTACCATCTGGGGCGAATCTGGAGAGGAAGAATTGACGCTTAGTCTGAACTAGGGACTTGAGTACCAGCAGCCTTATTGATGATCCGGGCCACCGCGCTTCGCGCAACTCGAATTTCGATCGACTTGCCGGGAGTGTGTTCCGCGATGTCGAGCCAGATGTAATCGTCTTCAACCGACGAGACGAAGCCGTAAATCCCTGAGTTCAAAATGACCTCGTCGCCTTCGCCAAGGGTGCCCTGCAGGTTGCGGGCGTCCTTTTGACGCTTGCGTTGCGGCTTGAGCAGCAGGAAGTACATCGCCACAAAGATGAGAACAAGGGGAAGAAGGCTCACGAGGCCGCCTCCGCCCCCACTAGAACCGGAAGCAAGAATGAGGAAAGTGGTCTGTGACATAGGTTCGTACTCTAGCGACTTAAGGCTCAATCTCCGTCGTCACGGCCCACACGGCGAGGATTTGGCGGCGAAACTGATCAAATGTGCCATCCGTGATTGACGCACGCATCTTGTCCATTAGTGCAAAAGTCCAGGCAATATTGTGAAGCGAAACCAATCGAGAGGCCGTTGGTTCGCCAACCTGAAACAAATGTCGCAAGTAGCCGCGAGAGTGGCGCGAACACACCGAACATGTGCAGGATTTGTCGATCGGATCATCATCCACGATGTGTTCGGCTCGCTTGAGATTAACTCGACCATTGTCCGTCAGCGCCGTCCCATGTCGACCCAGCCGAGTTTGCAGCACACAGTCAAACTGATCAACGCCCAAGTTCACCGCCTCGACGAGCGAGGCCGGATCCCCCACCCCCATCAAGTATCTCGGTCGATTTTCTGGCAATACTTTCAACGCGCTTGCCAATGCCGGCAACATCTCGTCACGGGTCTCCCCCACCGATAGGCCACCGATTCCGTAGCCGTCAAAATCCAAGGCAATGGTGCGTTCTGCACTCTCGCGACGCAGGCTTTCGTTCGTGCCACCTTGCACGATTCCAAATAGCGACTGATCGGTTCTGTTGTGAGCGGACCTGGCCCTGCTCGCCCACTGGGCGGTTCGATTCACGGCGGTGCGGACTACATCGACCGACGAAGGTAGAGGTGGGCATACATCGAGCACCATTTGGACGTCGGCCCCTATCAACTGCTGAACTTCGACCGCCGACTCAGGTGTAAATCTGTGTATTGAGCCGTCGTAGGTCGACCTAAATGAAACGCCGTCGTCGTCGACATCGGGGTTGAGCGAAAATACCTGAAAGCCACCCGAGTCGGTGAGCGTCAGTCCATTCCAACCGGAAAAGGCACCGAGCCCGCCGAGATCGGCAATGACTTGGGCGCCCGGTCTCAGCATCAGGTGATATGTGTTTCCCAAGACTATTTGGGCGCCCAGTTCTTCGTAATCTTGTGCGCTCAAATATTTAATCGAGCCCCGAGTCCCGACCGGCATAAAGCATGGAGTCGTGAATGCGCCGCGGTGAGTTTGCGCCACGCCGGTACGCGCCAAACCGTCGCGTGACTGGACGGTAAACGAGACGGGAAACATTTGTTACACGGTACCGATTCAATCCAGGTGACGATTAAGCAACATCGCATCGCCAAAGGACAAAAACCGATACTTGTGTTGGATCGCTTGCAGATACAGTTCGCGCCACCGTTTTCCAATGAATGAATCGATCATCAATAACAACGAAGTCTTGGGCATGTGAAAATTGGTGACCATCAGATCCACCAGTTTCCAGTCGTATCCGGGAGTTATAAATAAACTGCTGCGACCATGCTCGGCACCGGTGGAGGCGGCGGACTCGAGGGCTCGTGTTGTCGTGGTGCCGACGGCAACGACTCGATTCGCTTGACGACAACTCTCGAGCGTGTCTGGCGGAACCGAATACGACTCGGTGTGAATCTTGTGCTCGATTGGATTTGTCGAGTTAATTGGGGCAAAGGTGTCCAACCCCACCGTTAGGTCGACCGTCGCGGTGTGAATTCCCGCGTCGGCCAATTCTTTTAGGAGACGATTTGTAAAATGGAGTCCCGCGGTTGGCGCCGCGGCCGACCCGACATGTCGCGCATAGACGGTTTGATATCGCTCGGGATCGGTGAGTGACTCCGTGATATATGGCGGCAACGGCATCTCGCCGCGATCCTTGAGCATCGTCACCACATCGTCGACGAGCATCGAGACAAAGAAAGTGTCTCCAGATGCCGACCGACCTCCTACTTCGAGCAGCGGCACTCCGTCGTCGCCAAAGAGCGTCTCGCCAAGCCTCAACTTTCCGCCGGGGCGGATGAGTGCTTCCCATTCCTGACGATTTGCGGCGACAGGTTCGAGCAACAACACCTCGACGGCCCCGCCGGTGGATCGACGAAGGTGTAGCCGAGCGGGAATGACTCTGGTGTCGTTCACCACAAGCAGATCGCCGGGTTGCAAAAACTCTGCAATGTCTGATATCTGGCGATGCAGTGCGTCGCCGCTGCCTCGGTCAACTAACAACCGCGCCGCATCCCGAGGCTCGATTGGGGTCTGAGCGATTAGTCCCGCTGGTAGGTCGTAATCGATCTCGTCAATGTGCACTTTCGCTAGAACAATTCGGGCGGCGTATCGGGAGGCTCTAAGCCAATGTGGTGCCAGGCGCTTGGCATCGCCACGCGACCGCGCGGCGTGCGGGCGATCATCCCCTGCTGAATGAGAAACGGTTCATACACATCTTCGATGGTTTCGGTCTGCTCGCTCACGCTGATGGCCAGTGTCGAGAGTCCGACGGGGCCCCCGCCAAATTGCCCGCAGATCGCCGACAAAATTGCACGATCAACCTTGTCCAAGCCGCGATCGTCGACCCCAAACACCGCCAAAGCGCTTTGCGCGGTCTTCTGATTGACTGTACCGTCACCTCGAACTTGGGCAAAGTCTCGCACTCGCCGCAACAGGCGGTTGGCAATGCGGGGAGTTCCCCTAGATCGCCGAGCAATCTCATGTGCACCCGGCGCATCGATAGCGACGCTCAAAATCCCTGCGGTGCGCCCGACAATAAGTTCAAGTTCGTCAACATCGTAATAGTCAAGCCGTGCCACAAGCCCAAAGCGATCGCGCAGCGGCCCGGTAATCATGCCGGTACGGGTGGTTGCGCCGATCAAGGTGAACTGCGGGAGTGTGAGTCGAATTGATGACGCGGCGGGACCTTTACCGACGACTATGTCAATCTGAAAA
Source organism: uncultured Acidimicrobium sp. (assembly GCA_964351545.1). Classification (GTDB taxonomy): domain Bacteria; phylum Actinomycetota; class Acidimicrobiia; order Acidimicrobiales; family Ilumatobacteraceae; genus UBA3006. Next base: position 4,587 of record CAYGOJ010000056.1, on the reverse strand, counting down.
TCCTCCATTGCCGGATACAGAATCTCTTCGACATTTCGTGACAGACGATGTATCTCGTCGATGAACAACACATCGTGCTCGCCCAATTTTGTGAGAATCGCCGCCAAGTCGCCGGCGCGTTCCAATGCCGGGCCGGATGTCACGTGCAATGTTGCCGACATTTCGGCGGCCACGATTCCGGCCATTGTTGTTTTACCCAACCCCGGTGGACCGGCGAGCAAAATGTGATCGGCCGGCTGTTGGCGCATCCGGGCGGCCTCCAAGACAATGCTGAGATGCTCCTTAAGCTCGCGCTGGCCAACGAAATCTGCCAGTCGGTGCGGGCGAAGACCGCTCTCTTCGATCGAGTCGATCTCGTCGCCAACATTTGGGTCTAGGAACTCTTCACGCACGACGCACCCCCAGTGAATTGAGCGCCAGACGAAGCAATTGCTCGGCAGTCTCTGACATCGGAAGCTGGCGTAACACGTCGCGGATTTCATCGTGTCCATATCCGAGTCCGGCAAGGGCCTCGCGTACATCGGCCACGACATTTGCGGTTCCCGTCGATGATCCGCCAAGTTGATCTCGGGAGTCATCAAGCATTGACATACTCAGCCGACCTTTTAGCTCGACAAGTAGTCGCTCGGCCGTCTTTCGACCAACCCCCGGCACCAAGGTGAGCGATGCAAGATCGCCGGTGGCAACGATGTCAACAAGCGAACGCGGCGAGTGGATTGCGAGAATCGCCATCGCCATCGCCGGTCCAATGCCATGTGTGGCGATCAAGGTTTCGAATGAGTTTCGCTCATCACGATCGAGGAATGCGTACAGGGTGTGAGCATCTTCGCGTAGATGTTCGTATACATACATAAATGCGCTCGATGTTGGCTCAAGTTCGGCGAGCGTGCGCGGCGTGACATGCACGAGATAACCGAGTCCGCCAACCTCGATCAGCGCCGTACTGTCTGTGTTTCGTTCCAACACCTTGCCTCGCAGTGACCCGATCATGCAGTATTCATTTTCGATTTGGCCGCTGTAATACTTTGTCGCAGCGGCAACATTGCCAAATAACACAACGCCAAGGCCGCGGCATCCGCCGCGTCGGCCGGCTTAGGCAGGGTTGACAAACCGAGGCGCTTCTGCACCATTCGCTGCACCTGCAATTTGTCGGCACCGCCCCAACCCGCGATCGCGCTCTTCACCTGTTTGGGGGTGAACTGCACCACATCGCATTCGCGTGCGGCGGCGATTGCCAATGCCAGCCCGCTGACCTGGCCAACACTCATAGCGGTGCGCACATTGGCCTGAAAAAATACCTGCTCAACGGCAACAGCTGTTGGCGAAAACTCATCGAACAGCATCACCAATTCTCGCTGCAATTCGGCCAGTCGCTGCGGCAATGCGGTTGTGGCGACCGTTGTGATCACTCCAAGTGAGACGACCACCGGTTTTTGAGTGCCAATTTGCTGCAGGATCGCAAAGCCGCAACGAGTGAGACCGGGATCGATGCCGAGTACCGTAATCGCGTTTTGCTCGCCACCGACTGCGGTACCTGGTCCACGGCTAGGGGCGAACATAGGTTCGATCCTAGTCATTGCACGCACTACCTGCGCGGATTATGAGCCCTCGATTGCGGCCTTGACGGCGTCGACGAGTTCGTCGGCGGGGCGGAACGAAAGCCCGGCAAGGGCACGATGTGCATACCGAACAATCCCCTTGCCGTCGATCACGAACACACTTCGACGCAGAAAACCGAGTGGCCCCAAGACGCCGTAACGGCCCGCAACTTTCTTGTCGATATCTGCGAGCAACGGAAACCCGAATCCGTGTTTATCGGAAAACTGTTCGTGACTGTCAACTCCTTGAGGAGAGATACCCAATACTTGCGCCCCAACACCGTTGAACTCGCCGATGGATTTTGTGTACGAGCACAATTGCTTGGTGCACACGGCGGTGTTGTCACCGGGATAAAACACCAAGACGACGGGTGTTCCAAAATAATCCGTCAGCGAATAATCGCGGCCTCCGGTTCCAGCCAGAGTGAACTCGGGTGCCTTGTCACCTATTGAAACCGTCATTGCGCTACCAGAGCGAGAATTTCGTCGGCAATATCAAAGTTTGCATAGACGTCCTGGACATCGTCATTTTCGTCGAGCTCGTCCATGATGTGTAGTACCGCCTTGGCATCGCTTATCTTGGTCACAGGTACGACGAGCGACGAGATCATTGTTGAGGCTGCCGAGACTACGGCCATCTCGCTCGTTACCAATGCCGACTTAAGTTCTTCGACCTTGGCCGGGTCGCAGATAACAAGCCACGTATCGCCGTCGTCGGAGATGTCCTGGGCGCCCGCGTCAAGTGCCACCGACATCAGGTCGTCTTCATTCACTGATCTCGCCACATGCAGCACTCCCTTGCGCGAAAACTGCCATGAGACCGCACCGGGTTCGGCCATCGAACCGCCGAGTTTGCTAAAAATGATGCGCACATCTGCGGCCGTTCGATTGCGATTATCGGTCAGCACATCGATGAGCATCGCCACGCCGCCCGGCGCATAGGCCTCGTAGGTGATCGATTCATACACGGCGCCGCTACCTACACCGGTGCCTCGCTTGATCGCTCGATCGATTGCGTCATTCGTCATCTGGGCCGCCTTGGCCTTGAGCACAATTGTCCGCAGCGCGGCATTAGTAGAGACATCCCCGCCGTGTTCCTTGGCCGCAACTTCAAGTTGACGAGAAAGCTTGGCAAAGATTTTGCCACGCGCTTTATCGACGGCAGCCTTTTTGTGTTTGATTGTTGCCCATTTGGAGTGTCCTGACATTTTCTATCGCCCCTTCACAGGCTGTTGAGAAATAATTCGTGGATTCGAGTATCGGCGGTCAACTCTGGATGAAAGGAGGCGACGGTGATCGCTTTCTCGCGAGCCAGCACAATATTGTCTTCGTGTCGAGCCAACACCTCGACCGTGTCGGAGGCGCCAATAACCTGAGGCGCGCGAATGAACACGGCATGAAACGATGTGTCCAGCGAAGCCACTTCGATATCGGCTTCGAAACTGTCAACCTGTCGTCCATATGCGTTGCGGCGGACGTCGATGTTGATATGCCGGAAAAGATTTTCCTGCATGAAAAAGC
>CAYGOJ010000056.1:0-1458 GCA_964351545.1 uncultured Acidimicrobium sp. | reverse complement strand
TCGCAGCGAATGATCGCTGATCGGGTCGAGCATCATCAACATGTGTCGCCAGCAATATCATCCCCGCACAGGTGCCAAAGATGGGAAGACCTTGCGCAATGACTTCGGCGACGGGGTCGAACAAACCGGACGACTCGAGCAACATCGACATCGTCGTGGATTCTCCACCCGGAAGAATCAATGCGTCGAGGCCGACCAGATCGTCGACGGTGCGAACTTGACGGGTGCTTGCCCCTAGCTCAACTAATGCGAGTTCGTGCGCGGCAAAACCACCCTGAAGCGCCAGCACCCCAACGAGTTGGCCCACCCGGGGGCCTCGAATCGTTCACCAGCCCCGCTCGGAGTAACGCTCGTGGATTTGATCCATTCCGATTCCCGTCATCGAGGCGCCAAGATTGCGACTCACCTTGGCAATGATTTGCGGATCGCGAAAGTGAGTGGTTGCTTCGACGATCGCCTTGGCCCGCGCCGACGGATCTTCACTCTTAAAGATTCCTGAACCGACGAACACGCTCTGGGCCCCCAGTTGCATCGCCAAGGCGGCATCGGACGGCGTGGCGATTCCGCCGGCGCAAAATAGCGGCACCTGAAGTTCACCGGTTTCGGCAATCTCTTGCACCAGTTGAAGCGGGGCTGCGAGTTTCTTGGCCCAGTCGAACAGCTCGGCGGAATCCGCTTGAGTAATTCTGCGAATGTCTCCTGTAATGCTGCGCAGGTGGCGTACCGCCTCGACGATGTTTCCTGTTCCGGCCTCACCCTTTGATCGAATGAGTGCCGCGCCTTCGCTGATCCGACGCAAAGCTTCCCCAAGATTTGTGGCCCCGCACACAAACGGAACGGTAAATGCAAATTTGTCAATGTGATGAGTCTCATCTGCTGGTGTGAGAACCTCTGACTCATCGACAAAGTCGACACCGAGCGCTTCCAATACCTGGGCTTCGACAAAATGACCAATCCTGGCCTTGGCCATCACAGGGATCGACACTGCCGCCTTGATTCCTTCGATCATTTCTGGATCGCTCATACGCGCCACACCACCGTCTCGGCGAATGTCGGCCGGAACGCGCTCGAGTGCCATCACCGCAACGGCGCCAGCGTCTTCGGCGATTTTGGCTTCGACAGGCGTGACGACGTCCATAATCACGCCACCCTTGAGCATTTCGGCGAGACCTCGCTTAACGCGCAACGAACCTGTAGTTGATGAACTCATGTCTTCATCGTACAGAGACAATCAATATCATCCAGTACGCGAAGATAGCCACTCGCTTACGGGTATTTGACCTCGTCCGGATCGATGCCAACACCCACGATTGCCGTCTTTTCGCCGCGAGCAACTTCGACAAATGTGCGACCTGGAGTCAATTTAATGACCGCGCCGGCCGAGTCGGTCAAGGTAAAGGGAATCAGTCGATTAGCTCGCTCCCAGGTTCCGCTGATGGCCACGCCGCCCGTAAATAC
>CAYGOJ010000055.1:0-9010 GCA_964351545.1 uncultured Acidimicrobium sp. | reverse complement strand
ATCCCGCGACTCTGCGAGAATAAATCAACGCTGTTGGCGCAACTCGTCGCGAATCGATGCAAGCAGTTCGTTGGTGGATTCCTCGGAATTGTCTGGACGGAACTTGCCATATGCCTTGATCACAAAGAAGAGCACTAGTGCAACCAACAGAAAATTGGCTCCTGCTGACAACAGTGAGCCAAGGGGAATGAAACTTTCATTCAGCGTGACACCCCTATCATTGAAATTGGGACTGTCGCCACCGAAAATTGCGCCTATTAATCCACCGAGTATGCCCTGGTTGTCCTTGCCATCTCCGGCGAGTGCATCGATGACCGTCTTGAAAGCCGCGCCCATGACAAAGGCGACGCCGAGGTCGACCACGCTACCGCGATTGATAAAACGCTTAAATTCTCCGATTATGCCAAGTTTCTTTTGTGGAGTTTCCATGCTCATCATTGGCTCGCTTTCTCTACTTCAACTCGCGCGTCATTGAAACATGCCCCGCCGGCAAGATCGGAGAGGTCATCGGGTGCAAACGAATTGGCCGTTAGACCGCCGTCAATACTACGCCTCCACAAACCCTTTGGCAGATGGCACACTCCGGTTCGCATCGTTGCGTCAACTTCAACTGCAATGTTGATGCTGCTGCGATCGTTGTACACCCGCACGGGATCGCCGCTCGCTACACCACGAATTTGTGCATCGCGCGGGTTCAACTTGAGGATTGCCGGGGGTGGATCGGTGTCGCCAAACATTGAGTTCACGGTATGAGCGGTAGCCGAACTCAAGAGAACGAGCGGATATTGCGCTGAAGTATTGCTAACAAATGTGGGCAACGGAAGCTCGGATTCCGGCGAATACAGATGAGCTCGGCGAGTCGGATGTGTTGGCCACGCGTCTCTGAATTGCACCGACGAATCTGGATCTCGTAACACCGGTGACGACCCGATCCCCTGATTGATGAGATGTTCAATGCGGTCGGCAGAGGCATCAAATTCGTCGCTCGGAAGATCCAACTCCCGAGCCAACCTCGAGGCGAAGTCATTGTTGCTCTTGGATTGACCAACCGGGGCGATCGCCGCAACATTTCGTTGCGCGGTGAATGATCCGTACGACCCGACTAGGTCGTCTACCTCAAAGTGAGTGGTCGCGGGAAGCACGACATCGGCATACAACGCGGTGTCCGTCATCACTTGGTCATGCACCACCGTAAAGATCTCTTCACGACCCAATCCTTCGAGCATTCCGCACTGATCGACCGCCGTGACGGCCGGGTTTGCTCCTTGCACAATCAGCACCTTGGCAGCGACGTGCCAGGCACCCGGAGCATTTCGCAGTATCCGACCGACATGATTCATGTTGATTGTGCGTCGCGTCGGGCGGTCAATACCGGTTGGCCACGGCACCTGTGTCTGTGCCTGGAATGCAGAAGACGTCGAGCCAATTACGCCGCTACCCCGAACTCCAAAGTGCCCAGCAAGCACCCACACCGCGTGGGCGGCAATGTGCGCACTGCCACCGTTGCGATTGCGCTCCATGCCCCAACCCACTCTCAGCATTGCCGGCCGATTTGCACAGATCAACTGTGCAAGGCGCACGATGTCAGCGCCGTCGACGCCACAGACCTCGCTTGCTCGCTCAATCGTCCAGTCATCGGCCGAGGCGAGAAACTCATCGACTCCGGTGGCATGACGATTGACAAAATCGGTAGCAATACCGTTGTTGTGGGCCAGCCACCTGGTCAGCGCATAGGCCAGCACGACGTCGGTGCCCGGACGAACGGCGAGATGAAGATCGGCCCGTGCCGCGGTTGAAGTTCGGCGAGGATCGATGACCACCACTTGGGTGCCCGACTTTTGAGCCTTTGTCAGCTGCTGCAGAAAGTGCGTACCTGAAATTCCCGGGTTTGCTCCCCACACAACTACCAGTCGTGAATGGCTGACATCGAGCGGGTCGGCCGACAACATATTGCCAAATACTTGATTCCATGCCGCGGTCATGGTTCCGGCGCAAATGGTGGACTCGATTTCCGGGCAGCCGAGACGCTCAAATAGATGCGGGGTCAAGAATTTCTTTTCAAGTTTCCCGGCCGACGAGTTGTACAGATACGGCAAAATGCTGTCGGGACCGCTGGTGGCAATGGCCCGGCGAATGTGCCCAGCGATTAAGCCAATCGCCTCGTCCCAAGATGCGCTACGAAATTCACCCGATCCTTTGACCCCCACTCTGATCAGTGGAGTCATTACCCGCTCCGCCGAATACACGCGCCGGGCGTGATGCTTAACTTTTTTACAGATCCATCCCTCGGTTAGCGGATTACTCTGAGCACTCATCGGCGCAGCATCGATTGCCGTAATTTTCCCGTTGGTGACGACGACCTCAAGAGAACACGTGTCTGGACAATCCAGCGGGCATGCCGTAATTACCCGATTCACACTCTCGCCGACAATTGTCATTGCTCTAGTTTGTCATGCCTTGACGGAAGATTCTCGGGTGTTTCGAGATCGCTAAATCGGTCGATGTCGCGCAGGGATGGGAATCCAACCCACCAAATCCCAACAATTCCTATCGTGGCGATTCCTCCACCGATGACCGCGGCCGGGGTGCCAAATGCTTGAGACGCCACCCCAGATTCAAAAGCACCGAGTTCGTTGGTTGCGCCAATAAATACATTTTCAACCGCCGAGACTCGGCCGCGTTTCTCGTCGGGAGTCACAAGTGGGGCGATCGAACCACGGATGAACACGCTGACCATGTCTGCTGCGCTAAGCACGAGCACCGCCACAAATGCCACCACGTACGAAGTTGTTGCACCAAGCACGATCGTTCCCGCCCCAAACACCGCGACGGCCAGAAGCAAAATGCGTCCCACATGTCGTCGCAATGGCCTGATCGCGAGAAAGCCCGCCATGGCCGCCGCACCAATTCCGGCGGAGGCACGTAACCAACCGTATGCAACATCGCCGACATGAAGTCGTGTTTCGGCAATTGCCGGGAGAAGCGCAATCGCACCACCGAATAACACGGCAAAGAGATCGAGAGAGATGGCGGCCAGCAAAATAGGCGTGCGACGAATGAAATGGATTCCCTCGTATGCGGAGTGCAAAGTCGGTTTCTCATCGACAGTTCGAACTGTCGGCGGGCGAACAAACTGCACCCGCAGAATCCCGATGATGCCAATGACGATTAAGACCGACGTCGCCGTATACGCGACTCCCGGATGGATGCTGTACAGAAGTCCCGACACCGCCGGACCGACAATCATCGCCGAGGTCCACACACCCGACGAGAGTGCAACAATTGGTGGCAGCCCACCGATTGGCGCCACCATCGGCGCCATTGATCGTGTGGCCGGGGACAGAAACGCACGCGAAGAACCAAACAAGATGGCGATCAGGAAAATCGGCCACACCGCGGTCGGTTCGCTGTACGCATACACACTCAGCGAGACGGCGCATATCAGTTCGCCGCCGAGTGCGCAGGCGGCAACATATTTTCGATTGAAGCGATCGGCAACGCTTCCGCTAATAAACACGAATACGACGATCGGCATAAATTCGGCAAGACCAAGCCAGCCAATATCAATCGCCCGCCCAGTGATATCAAACACTTGCTTACCGAGGGTGGCCGCCTGCAACATGACGCCGATGTAGAACGCCAGACTGCTACCAAGAAAGCGGCGGACCGAGGTAGAGCGCAATACATCGCGAGCGGTAAGTTGCTTGGGCACCAGTGCGTCATTCACGTCTGAAGTACCCTAATGAATGAGATGACACCGATTGCGCAAGAAACACAGTGGATCGATGCGCTCGCGCAGGGCGAATTGGTTCGTAGCGGAAAGGCCTCGGCTACCGAGTTGCTCGAGGCGGCAATTGAACGCATCGAATTGATAAATCCCACACTCAACGCAATCAATATCACATGGTTCGATCATGCCCGCGATATTGCCAAGGAAATTGATTCGCAGGATGCGCCAGATGAGTCGACGCCGTTTAGAGGAGTTCCCTTCGTCCTCAAGGATCTCTCGGCCGCCTATGCAGGACAACACATGTCGAATGGCAATATCGCACTCAAGAACGCACGCTACATCTCGACACAGAATACGGAGTTGGTGGATCGCTTTATTCGCGCCGGATTGGTCACTCTCGGTCGGGGAAACAGTCCGGAGTTCGGCAGTGTCCCCACCACCGAGCCCCTTGCCTGGGGCGCCACTCACAATCCGTACGATCTGAGCCGAACCGCGGGCGGCTCAAGTGGTGGGAGCGCGGCCGCGGTAGCCGCCGGACTCGTATCGATTGCTCATGCCAGCGACGGCGGCGGGTCGATTCGAATCCCTGCATCATGTTGCGGGCTCGTCGGTTTGAAGGTGAGCCAAGGTCGGATCAGCGCAGCCCCGTTTGCCGATGAATCCAACCTCAGCGTCCAATTTGGAGTGACTCGCACGGTTCGCGATTGCGCTGCCCTACTTGATGCCACCCACGGCCCGGGCGTAGGTGACCGGGTCATTGCGCCGTCGCCCAATCAGCCTTACATCAACGAAGTTGGCGCGCCGGTAGAAAAACTCCAAATCGGAATTCTCGATCATCACCCGGCCGGCGGAACTATCGATGCGGAATGTCACGACGGTGTCCATGCAACAGCGAAGTTGCTCGAGTCACTTGGACACCAAGTCGAATTTTCCTGGCCGATGGCCCTTGAGGACCCCGATTCCTCGCGCCGATTTTCGGCATTGTGGTCGACCAATATGTCGGTGTCAAGGGAAGGTCTTTCGTTGATGTTGGAGCGAGAGGCCACGATCGACGACATCGAGTTGGTCAACTGGACGATGATGGAGTTCGCCAAGCACACAACGGCAACCGCCTATGCGCTCGCAGTAAATGCGACCACGATGTACCGGCGCAATATTGCACAGTGGTGGGCGGATGGTTGGGACATTCTCGTTACGCCAACTGTTGCTCGCCTTCCACTCAAGCTGGGCACAATCGCCAACGACCCGCAGCACCCGATGCGACCGATGGATGTGGCCGGCGACTTCGTGCCGTTCACTCCCCCGTTCAACACCAGTGGGCAACCGGCAATTTCGCTGCCCCTGCATTGGACGAGCGCTGGGCTCCCCGTTGGTATTCAATTCGTCGCCGCTTACGGGCGCGAAGATATTCTGCTCAGACTCGCGACACAATTGGAAACCGCACAACCATGGGCTCACCGACGCCCAACATTTGCCGCATCGCTGTAACTATCTGGCGACAACGCCCCGAGTGGTATCGACTCGCAGACCGACTATTTCACCAGTTTTCACGTGCACATCTCTCGACATCACCAGCGCACTTATCACTTGATCGCCGGTTAGCGCGGTTCGCACAACGGTGGTGGAGCCACCAAATAGCACATTACTTACCGAGGCTCGCACGCTCCCCGCTTCACCGCTAGCGCAGACAAGCACGTCATCGGGTCGAACAAGTAGCGAAATTTTCTCACCGGCCACTCCAAACTGATTTCCGGGCAGCGACCCGGCTCCCCCATCGAGACTTAGCGACCCATCTGCCGCCACCGTTCCGTGAAACTCATTCATCGCGCCGACGAAACGAGCCACATATGGCGTCGAAGGGGCAAGATACACGTCTCGTGGCGCGCCAATTTGCTCGATAGCGCCGTCGCGCATCACGCAGATTGTGTCGGAGATGGCCAGCGCTTCGTCTTGATCGTGGGTTACGAACAGCGTCGCCACTCCAGTTTCCTTCTGCACCCGCCTGATCTCATCACGCAGTTCGCCGCGTACCTTTGCATCCAGCGCGCTCAATGGCTCGTCGAGCAACAACACCTCTGGCGTGATTGCCAGCGCTCGGGCTAAAGCGACGCGCTGTTGCTGACCGCCGGACAATTGATGCGGAAAGCGATCGGCCAACCCGGCGAGTCGGACACGGGCAATCACATCATCGACCATCGTCTTGCGTTTGTCGGCCGTGTGCTTGCGTATCTTTAGGCCAAAGCCAATGTTCTCTCTCACGCTTAGGTGCGGAAACAGGCTGTAGTTCTGAAACACCATTCCCATGTTTCGCTTGTTCGGCGGCATCGAGGTGACATTGGCGCCGGCGAGTGTGACAGTTCCAGAGTCCGCCTGTTCGAATCCGGCGGCCACGCGCAAGGCAGTCGTCTTGCCGCATCCCGATGGTCCGAGCAGAGTGACGAGTTCACCATGCTTGATGTCGAGCGAAAAAGAATCCAGCGCGACGACCGGACCAAAGGATTTGCGGATATTGGAGAAATTCAGTTCGATTGGCATAGCGATCCCCGTGTTCGTTGGTTGCTGACTCTTGATCGAGACTTTCGCATCACAGCATCGCCACCGGTTGCGCAATGTTTCGACGGCGCGAGAACCGATTCATGAGTCCGAGCAGGCTCGCCGTCACGAGCAACAGCACGAGTCCGACCGCAAACGAGCCCTGCGGGTCCTGTCCCTGAGACTGGGACAAAATTAGTGGCAAGGTTTCCTTCAGCAAAAGCGATGCGATGGTGAATTCGCCCAGCACAACCGTCATCGTCAAAAACGACGCCGAAAGAACCGACACCCGAATGTTTGGAACAATCACCGACCACAGCGTTCGACCCCACGATGCGCCAAGTGATCGTGATGCGTCGACAAGAGTCTTGACATCGATTGACGTCATCCCATTGTCGATCGACCTGAACGTGTACGGCAAAGCGATGATTACATAGAACGGCACAAGGCAGTAGTTGGATCGTATAAACCAAGGTGCGACTTCTCGGAATGCGCCCGAGATGCCAACGACAAGGGCAATTGCCGGCACCACAAACGGCAAGATCGAAATCACTTCGATCAGGGCCCGCGCCTTCATCATGCTCACATGTACGTACACAACGGTAGGTACAAGGATCACAAGCGTCACCACGGCACTGAGTAACGCAAGGCGAATACTCAGCCACGCACTTTCACGAAACAGCGGATTTTCAAACATCGCAAACAGAGGTTTGATCGTCCACCGATCGAACAAGTTGTGCGAACCAAGCAACGCCACCGGAATTCGCTGAAAGGCAAATCGAGCCATCGAAATCATCGGCAAGGCGTAGAAGAGCCCGACCACAACCAGCGTCAGCTTGGCCAAAATATTTCGCCGCTTCATCGCCGCCACCTCTCCGCCCGCCGACGCAACAAGAGAAACCCGACCATCGAAACCGTCATGATGATGATCATCCACGCGGCGAGCGCGTAACCAAGATTCGATTTACCTGTGATCGTGTTTCCCTGCAGAAAGAAACGGATCTGCACCGGAACCAGCTTTGACGCCCCCGACGACAAGGCATAGGCCGTTGCGTACGCCGCGAACGCATTCGCGAAGAGCAATAGAAACCCGGCAATCAGCGACGGCAGCAGCAGCGGCAACGCAATGAATCGCCAATACTGTCGACCTCCCGCCCCGAGATTTGCCGCCGCCTCGCGCCATGTGGATTTCAGACCATCGATGGCCGGCAACATCACAAGCGTCATCAGCGGAATCTGAAAATACAGATACACGACCACGATTCCCCAGAAGTTGGAAATTCGAAATCCCATCCCGACGAGATCGATACCCGATGTCTTCAACATCTTCGTCACTAAACCTTGCATTCCGAGTGCGGCGAGAAAAGCAAACGCCAGCGGAATACCGCCCAGATTGGCGGCCACTGCCGAATAACCAGTAAATGCATTACGCAGTCCGCGACGGTGGCCGAGCCGCACAATCGAGGCCGCAACCATCGTGCCAATCACCACTCCCAATACGGCGGTGATGGCCGAAAGTTGAATGCTAAAGACAAAACTTTTGCGGTACTGACCGGTGATTGCCTCAAACATCGGCGCGGTTGGTTCATCTACGCGCTCCAGCGCCTTTTGAAATACCACCACCGCAGGAAGTAGTAAGAAAATGCCAACAAATAATACGAATGGCGCAACCGGCAGCCAGCCGCGCAACGACTTTAGGAAGTCTTGAGGGGTCCGTCGTAACGACGGACCCCTCAAAGTCTCCGAACTAGATGTATTCATCGGTGCTGTACTCACCAATGATTACGAATCCAGATCTATTGGTCTGCAACCAGAGGTCCCCACTGAGCAGCGAGGACATCCTTGGCTGCCGTGATTTGGGCAGGCGTTGGGAACTTGATCGACGCAATCAGTTCTGGCGCTGGCAGATTTGCCATCATCTCTGTGGTCACCTTGCCTGAAGCAACAAGTGCTGCAAAGCGGGCCGGAATTGCTCCACCCTCGAGATAGCCGAGAGCACCCTCGTCAGAAATGATGTGATTGATCCACAACTTCGCCGCATTTGGATGTGGGCTATTTGCCACCGCGCCTTGAGCATAGAACCCACCGTACACACCGTCGGTTGGCACGCGAATTGACAGCGTGACTCCGTTTTCGGCGAGTGCTGGTGCAAGACCCGGATAGTTGTATGTCCAGTCAAGCCACACTGGTGTCTCGCCCGAAATGACAAGCGCTTCGGTGACATCCGTACCCGCAAGATTGCCAAGTTTCTTTAGTTCGGCAAAGTATTCGATGCCTGGCAAAATGTCATCAAAGGATCCACCGTTAGCGAGCGAAGCCGCCATGACGGCAGAGAATGCTGCTCCCGATTGACGTGGATCGCCGTTCAGCGACACGAGACCCTTGTACTTAGGATCCTTAAGTGCCTCAAAACTATCCGGTGCGTCGGTGACGATGGTTGTGTTGGTTCCGATTGCCATGATGCCGTAATACGCCGCAACCCACTTACCGTCGGCGTCCTTCATCACATCTGGAATCTCATCCCAATTACATGTCTTGTATGGCTCCCACAAACCCTTTGCATCAACATCCTGCGAAATTGCAGGCGAAACGTCGAGTGCATCTGGCATGTCGGGTTGACCGGCAAGTGTTTCTACGGCTGTCAACTCATCTGCCGACGAGGCATCTGGGTTGGCGACCGGATTGGCGATGTCTGGATACTTGTCGCGGAATGACTGCAAGATTCCCTTGTAGTTTGCCCAGTTGTCT
>CAYGOJ010000054.1:0-9046 GCA_964351545.1 uncultured Acidimicrobium sp. | reverse complement strand
GCCTCTTAATTCTCATGACGTTGTTCGGTCGCGCTGCGCGACGCGAGCGGCAAGGTACTCCATTTGACGCGTTAATCGTTGGCGTTGGTAATCCTGGAAGTGAATACGTGGGAAGTCGGCACAATGTCGGATTTGAAGTGCTCGAGATACTGGCCCAACGCAAAAGTGTGAAACTGAAATCGGGTCGAGACCGTGCCCTGGTAGGCGAAGTACACAGCGACGACTACCACCTGCTCTTGGCGACTCCTACGACTTACGTGAACAACTCAGGAGAAGCAGTGGGGGCGGTTGCCCGTCGATACGGAATAACTGATCCAAGCAAAATCATTGTCGTTCACGACGAGTTAGATCTAGAACCGAATGTCGTTCGAATTAAGTTCGGTGGCGGGCTTGCGGGTCACAATGGTTTGCGTTCAATCGCTAAGCATTTGAAAACTCAAGAATTCGTCCGAGTGCGAATCGGGGTCGGCAAGCCTCCATCTAAGGAGTCGGGCGCCGATCACGTACTATCGCGCGTTCCAAGTGATGAGCGTAAGTTGCTCGACACTGCGGTCGTGGTGGCTGCCGATGCCGTGCAACTCATTTGCGATCGTGGACTTGATTTCGCCATGCAGCAAATCAACGCCCTGTAGAACTCAGCAAACCCATGCTTCCTTCGGTCATTGCCCACATGGCGAGCGCCGAGCCTGCACTTAGCGCCAGCTCTGGCCAACATTCAATGCTCGCTTGCGCAGAGAATGCGCGAGCCACGGTGATCGCCGGACTCGCCCAGCGATCACCCTCCACCACGCTGATCATTGCCACAGCGACCGGAACTGATGCCGCCCAACTTCATGACGATCTAACTCAATTTTTTGGAGCGCATGAGGCGATGCTGTTTCCGGCTTGGGAGACCTTGCCATTCGAGCGAGTGAGCCCAAACGTGGAGACAATGGGACGACGACTCGAGGTGTTGTGGCGTCTTCAAGGAACACAGCGCCCAAGAGTCGTCGTCGCCGGTGTTCGTGCCTTGCTGCAGAAACTGGGCCCAAATTCCCGCACGATCAACCCGATTGTCATTCATCGGGGCGATCAGATCGACGCCGATTCATTACTTAGTCGCCTTGTCAATGAGGGTTATCGGCGCGAGGAACTTGTCGAGCATCGAGGCGAGGTGTCTCGACGCGGGTCAATCATCGACATCTTTCCGTCGACGGCCGATATCCCCGTTCGAATTGATCTGTGGGGAGACGAAGTCGACCGACTCACATCGTTCAATGTGAACGAACAGCGAAGTACGGAAGACTTGGCCGAGGCAGTGATATTCGCCGCCCGCGAGTTGCAACTCGACGAGCGCACTCGTGATCGTGCGGGCGAACTTGTGGCCAGCGAACCATGGGGCCGTGAGCATTGGGATCGCCTGAGCGATGGCGCGGTTTTCGATGGGATGGAAAGCTGGCTTCCTTGGCTTGTCGATGAAGATTTGCTCCTCACGGACCTGTTGGATTCGCAGTCGCGCCTGGTTCTCTTAGATCCTCGAAGAATGCGCGACCGCGCCCGCGACCTGCTGGCGGAAGAAGATGACTTGGCTCGCGCTCTTGCCTCGACGTGGTCTCGCGATGCCGAGAAATCATTTCCCAGGTTGCACTCCGAGATCGATCATCTGCTTGCTCAGTCACAGTCGCTTCGGGCATTGTCGTTAGTCGCTCCGTCCGAGGCAATTGACATTCCCACGGTTCAATCCAGTGGATGGGGACCAATCACCGGTGATGCCGAGGCGACCGCGCGCCGAATTATGCAACTGGTTGCAAAGAAATGGCGGGTGATTCTGGCCGCAGAAGGCACTGGCTCGGCAACAAGACTCACCGAGGTATTCAGGGAGCAAGGCGTAGCCGTAACCGACTGCTCCCAATTGCCAACCGATTCTGTGGATCTGCAACTACCCGGCGTTTATGTTGTCGTTGCTCCGTTGCATCGCGGTTGCACATTGCCAGGGTGCGAGTTGGCAATTATTTCCGAATCCGACCTTACCGGAAGGCGTCGCACACATCGCCGGCCCCGAGCACGCAAGCGCGACTCCACGACAGTCTTTCAAGATCTCAAACCCGGCGACTATGTGGTTCATCATCATCACGGCGTTGGCCGATACGAGGGAATGGTTACTCGCTCAATGGGCGGATCGGAGCGTGACTATCTGCTGCTCGCCTACAAGGATGGCGATCGACTCTACGTTCCAACCGATCATATTGACGCGGTGCGGCAATATGTGGGTGGCGAGTCGCCAACGCTACACAGACTTGGCGGCAGCGATTTTGCCAGAGCCAAGCAGCGAGTTCGATCGGTGGTGCGAGAAATTGCGCAAGAACTTGTGGTCCTGTATCAACGACGGGTCACCGCCAGAGGACATTCATTTTCGCCCGATACTCCATGGCAGGCAGAAATGGAGGCCGCATTCCCCTATGTCGAGACTCCCGATCAGCGATTGGCGATCGAGGCCACGAAAGCCGACATGGAGCGTGACGTTCCCATGGATCGACTCGTGTGCGGCGACGTCGGTTTTGGCAAGACCGAAGTTGCCATTCGGGCCGCATTTAAATGCATCCAAGATGGAAAGCAGGTGGCAATACTCGTGCCCACCACGTTGCTTGCCTCGCAACACGGCAACACGATTAGCGATCGATTCGCCGGATACCCAATCCGAGTGGAAACGCTGTCACGCTTTCTCACTCCAACACAGGCAAAAAAGGTCGTTAGCGGACTCGCCAGCGGAGAAATCGACTGCGTCATTGGCACCCATCGCCTCCTACAGGAGTCGGTGAAATTCAAAGATCTTGGCCTTCTGGTAGTAGATGAGGAACAGCGCTTCGGTGTCAGCCATAAGGAGTTGATGAAGAAGCTAAAGACAAACGTAGACGTGCTCACCCTGACTGCAACACCAATTCCGCGAACACTAGAAATGAGTCTCGTCGGAATTCGTGATTTGTCTCTACTGCAAACACCACCAGCGGATCGACAACCGATTCTCACCTTCGTTGGAGAAACCGACGAACGCGTCGCCACCGAAGCGATCCGACGCGAACTACTGCGCGACGGACAGGTTTTCTGGGTTCATAATCGAGTTCAAACGATTGAAGATCGGGCACGGGAACTTCGCGAACTAGTACCGGAGGCTCGTATCGCCGTTGCCCACGGGCAAATGGACGAAAACGCTCTCGAGCAGACCGTGATCGATTTCTGGGAAGGACGATTTGATGTGCTCGTGTGTACCACGATTATCGAAAGTGGAATCGACATGCCGACGGTGAACACACTGGTAGTGGAGCGCGCCGATCTGTTGGGTCTTGGGCAGTTGCATCAAATTCGAGGTCGTGTGGGCCGCAGCGGCTCTCGCGCATATGCCTACATGTTTCACCCGCGCGATCGAGCACTTTCCCAGGAGGCATACGAACGACTGCGCACAATCGGCGAAGCAACTGAACTTGGCAGTGGATTCAAAATTGCGATGCGCGACCTGGAAATTCGAGGCGCCGGCAATCTGCTTGGCCAAGCCCAGAGCGGTCACATTGCCGCAGTCGGTTACGACCTCTATTGTCAACTCGTAACCGAAGCAGTTGCCGAGATGAAAAATGAGCCGATTCCCCAGATTGTGCCGGAACTAAAACTTGATGTGCCAACTCAGGCGTTCCTTCCGGTCAACTATGTGTTTAAAGAAGAGCTCCGACTGGACGCCTATCGTCGACTTGCTTCCGTCACATCACGAGACGATGTTGATGACATCGGTGCCGAATGGCTTGATCGTTACGGTCCCCTGCCGCCGCCCGCCCAGGCTCTCCTCGTCGTTGGCCAACTTCGAGCGGAGTGCCATCGTCTTGGAATTCGCGAACTAGTGGTGGCCAATCGGCGCGCAAAAATGTTTCCCATTTCACTAAAAGCCAGCGAGACCATGAGGTTGCAGCGATTAGCCGATGGATCTATGTACAACGAGAACCTGAAACAGGTAACGGTTGATCTGCCTCGACCAGATCAGCGGTCGGGAGAAACTAATTCGGTAAGTGAAACATCGTTTCTTGTTGGATTCCTGCGCGAACTAAAGTGATATCGATGCCGCGCCGATCGAAATCTCTCATCGGCATCGCTTTGGCGCTACTTACTTTGTCTGCTTGCTCCAATAGCCTCGCGACAAGTGCCTTGCGCATCGGTCCCGATGAGATTGGCGTCGATGAATTCGAACAAACCGTGCAGCATCTGGCTGACGCCGATCAACTTGAACTGGTCGACGGACGAGTCTCGGGCGAGACAACTCGTTCGGTATTGGGAGCCCTCCTGCGCGGCAAAGCGACGGTTCAATTACTCGCACTTCACGGCCAATCGGTGACTGAGGCCGATCGTAACCTCGTGTTGACCCAACTTGAACAAGACAGTCAAACTTCGCTTCTAGATCCTGCGTTATTGGAACTCATCGTCGAACTAAACAGTCAAGATTTAGCGCTGCAACGGGTGTCTCTACCATCTGTTGATGATTTGGAAGTCATGTACGCCGATCGTCCGGCCAAATTGGGAGTGATGTGCATGAGTCACATTTTGGTAGAAACGGAATCCGCGGCAAAGGAGGTGCTCTCGCTCTTAGGCGATGGCGATGACTTCGTCACTCTTGCTGGAACTTATTCGACAGAGCCGGGGGCCGAGACAACGGGTGGAGTACTGGGTGACAGCAACAGCGAGTGTTTGGTGCTGTCCCAAATCCAGACACAATTTGATGTTGGGTTTACTCAAGGCGCACTGCAGGCAATGGCCGGGGCCGCTTTTGGTCCCGTGAAATCTAGTTTTGGCTGGCACATAATTTTGATTCGTCCGTTCGCCGAAATTTCCGATTCCCTGACTAGATTGCTCGCCACCGATCCGGGGCACATCTTGCTAGCGGGCCATCTGGCCACGTCATCCATCTCTGTGAAGTCGTCGTACGGACGATGGAATCCGGCCACTGGCGAGATCGTCGCTAACTAGGAGATGACGCCTTCCGTCGTGATCGTCGGAATCGGGCCAGGTCCGATAGGCGCGCTCACTCAAGCCACACTTGATGCAATTGGTCGCATCGATGCTCAATTCGTGCGTACCCGCAAACATCCGACTGCTTCTCTACTACCGCGGGCAAAAAGTTTCGACGACCTGTACGACAAGTACGAAACTTTTGAAGATGTGTACTCCGCAATCACCGAGCAATTGGTTGCGGCCGCACTTGAGCACGGCGAAGTGCTCTACGCCGTACCAGGATCGCCGCTTGTGCTCGAAAATAGTGTGACTCAGCTGGCTGGCGACCCTCGGATTACCGTTCAGATTTTGCCAGCGCTGAGCTTCCTCGATCTGGCGTGGGCAGCCCTTGGCATCGATCCTGTGAATGCCGGAGTCAGGCTAATTGACGGGCATCGATTCGCCATCGAAGCAGCCGGTGAGCGTGGCCCCATGCTCGTCGCCCAGGTGCATTCCGACTGGTTGATGTCCGATGTGAAATTGGCCCATGAGACATCCACTGGTGAAGAGCCGGTAATACTCCTTCATCACCTGGGACTCGACGATCAACGAATCGAACACACGACGTGGAAGCAATTGGATCAGATCATTGACGCCGATCATCTCACTTCTCTCTACATTCCGCGACTGGCGAGTCCGATTGCTGGTGAAATGGCAGAACTGCATCTACTGGCTCGAACTCTTCGCCGACAATGTCCGTGGGATCGTGAACAGACGCATAGCTCCCTGACCAAGTACCTGCTCGAGGAGACCTACGAAGTTGTTGATGCGCTCGATGATCTTGATAGCCACGACCCCACCACCGACGAAGCACTTATTGAGGAACTTGGAGACCTCCTGTATCAAATTGAGTTCCATGCCGCCATCGCCGAGCAAGAGGGGCGCTTTTCGATGTTCGATATCGCTCGCGCAATTCATTCCAAACTTGTGCGACGGCACCCCCATGTGTTTGGGGATGTCAAGGTCACAAGCGCCGACGAGGTTGTGACAACATGGGATGGGGTAAAGAAGGCCGAACGCGATATCAAGGCAGGGAAAACCTCCGATCGACCATCGATCTTTGATGGTGTCGCAACATCCTCCCCGTCGCTAATAATTGCCGCCAAGATACAAAAGCGGGCGGCCGATGTTGGCTTTGATTGGCCCGATGCAGAAGGTTCGTACGCCAAGATTGTCGAAGAAACAGCAGAACTTCGACGCGCGATAGAAACCGGTGACAACCCGGAAAATGTGCTCATGGAGCTTGGCGATTTGCTGTTTAGTGTTGTGAATCTGTCGCGGCATATTGGCCATGACGCCGAACTTGCCCTACGAAAATCGGCAAATAAGTTTCGCAGTCGCGTCGAATACATCGAACAGCTTGCATTTGAACGCAATATCAACATCACCTCTGCATCACCCGATGAATTAGATGAACTGTGGAATGAAGCCAAAAGCCCGTGACCAACGGGCGGTTAGACACGGCTGGCTAGCGTGGTGATATGAGCAAGATTGATCGCATCGTTGGCCGCGAGGTTCTTGACTCGCGTGGCAATCCGACGGTGGAAGTAGATGTCGTCCTTGACGGAGGAACAACAGGTCGAGCCATCGTGCCGTCGGGCGCCTCCACGGGAGAACACGAAGCCGTCGAACTGCGCGACGGTGGTTCGCGATATAGCGGACGAGGCGTGTCGCGAGCCGTAGCAAATGTGAACGGTGAAATTTGTGAGGCGCTGCGCGGAACCGACCCAAGCCATCAGGCGGTAGTTGATGAAGCGCTCATCTCTCTAGACGGCACCGTCAACAAGTCTCGTTTGGGGGCCAACGCGATACTTGGCGTAAGTCTTGCCTGTGCGCACGCACATGCCAACGAGCGAGGTTGGCCCCTGTATCAATCAATCGGTGGAGCCGATGCTTGTCAATTGCCGATACCAATGATGAACGTTCTCAATGGTGGAGTGCATGCCGATAACAATGTGGACCTACAGGAATTTATGATTATGCCCGTTGGCGCGCAAACCTATGCTGAGGCTCTGCGATGGGGCGTCGAGTGTTATCACGCGCTCAAAGCTTTGTTGCACGAACGCGGGTTGAGCACCGCAGTCGGCGACGAAGGCGGATTTGCCCCCGATCTCGCGAACAACGAGGCGGCAATAATTGCCTTGGTGGACGCGATTGCCCGTGCCGGTTACCGCCCAGGCGAAGACATTGCCATCGCACTCGATCCAGCTATGAGCGAACTGTACAAGGAAGGTAAATATCACCTTGCCGGAGACAACGCCACACTCTCAAGCGAAGATTTGACCTCGTGGTGGGTAGCGCTGGTCAACAAGTATCCAATTATTTCGATTGAAGACGGTATGGCGGAAGACGACTGGACCGGTTGGTCATCCTTGACCAAGAAATTAGGTTCACGCATTCAACTCGTCGGCGATGACTTGTTCGTCACCAATGTAGATCGATTGCAGCGCGGAATCTCCGACGGAGTTGCCAATAGTGTTTTGGTCAAGGTGAATCAGATTGGCACACTTTCTGAAACGCTTGCCACGATCGAACTTGCAACCGCCAACCGCTACACAAGTGTGATGAGTCACCGCAGCGGCGAAACCGAAGACACAACGATTGCCGACTTAGCGGTGGCGACAGGTTGTGGTCAGATCAAAACGGGAGCTCCAGCCCGAAGTGAACGTGTGGCCAAATTCAATCGCCTGTTGCGCATCGAGGAGGAACTCGGTTCACGAGCACGATATATCGGCCGTAGCGCCCTCGCTCCGCTCAAATAGAAGTAGCGCGTGCCACCATTTCAGCGATGCCACCAGCCACAATGGAAGGGTGTCCAGCGCCGAATTACATATCGTAAAAAATCGATCGTTACGAATGGCAGCCATCCCTCTTGGGGCCATTGCAATTCTTGCCCTGATGGTGGCACTGTTTATCTTGCCGGTTCGCACTTGGCTCAATCAGCGGGCACTCCTGTCCGAACGACAGACCGAATATGCCGGATTTGAAGACACCAACGAAGCGTTACAGGATCAGGTGACCTACCTCAATACCGATGCCGGTCTGCAGGAAGCGATCCGCTCACAGCTCGGGTACTTGCACCCCAATGAGCGACGTGTTCCGATGATCGACCTCCCGGCAATGTCAACTGTTCTTCCCGAGCGGTGGCCATACAGCGTGGTGTCCAATATTTTGCTTGTGCGATCCCTCGATGCGGTGCAACACGCCACCGCAGGGCTCATTACTCTTGATCCGCTAAAGCCTTAACAGACCGCGCTGGCTAGCATTCTGCTAGCACCTTTTGATTCGTTCTTGCGATGAGCAAGACCCAGACTGGAGTTCATGTGGCTGGCAGCATTCTTGGCAACCGCGTTTTGCGCAAGGAAGACCCTAAGTTTTTGACCACTGGTGGCGTGTATGTAGACGATCTACAAAACGAACCGCTGCTTGCCAATTCTGCCCATGCAACTTTTGTGCGATCCTCTGTCGCCCATGGACGGATCACCAACGTCGATGTCACCGCGGCAATGGACATCCCCGGAGTTATTGCGATCTACACAGCGGCCGATCTCGACTTACAACCGGTCGCCTCAACATACAACCCGACAGTCAAACGCACAAGCCTGGCATCTGACAAGGTTCGCTATGTCGGTGAACCTCTTGCCGTGATTCTCACCGGACTTGCAGACCAGGGCGAAGACGCACTCGAGAAGGTGATCGTCGACTATGAGGCGCTCGAGGTGCTCGTCGACGTTGAGGCGGCGATGTCCAGTTCGACACTCATCTACGAGGAATGCGGCAGCAATGTGGTGTTCGACAGCACGGCCATTGGCATGCCCGATAATTCAGGTAACGCAATATTCGAGGAATGTGAGGTTGTGGTCGAGGGGCGATTCATCAATCAGCGCGTCGCGCCGTGCCCGCTCGAGGTTCGCGCCGCTGCCGCGGCTTGGGTTGATGGACGCCTCTACCAGTGGCTCTCGACCCAGCATGCCCAGGGGGCGCGAGATAAAATCAAGAAGGAAAACGGTCTCAACGATGGCGAAGTACGTGTCATCAC
>CAYGOJ010000053.1:0-9186 GCA_964351545.1 uncultured Acidimicrobium sp. | reverse complement strand
GCAACGACGATTGCAATTGCGATCCATAGTCGTGCCGACAGAAGTTGACGCATACGAGGGTCTAACCGGCCATCGTCGCTAGTGTCGCGGCGTTGACGGCTTCGCCAAGCTGCGTGAATACTTCATCGGTGTGGCCGACACCGACAAAGAGGGCCTCATACGCACCGGGGGCCAAAGCGACTCCGTGATCCAACATCGAGTGGAAAAATCGCGCATACATGTGCTCGTCTGTTTTCTTTGCTTCGACAAAATTGGTCGGAACCGTGTCTCCAAAATACATGCCAACAAGTGTTCCCACCACTGGAAACTGCGCGGTCATCCCGGCCGCGCCGCATGCCTCGCGCAACAGCGCCGAAAGGGAGCGCGCCCGTGCCGCAAGTTCCATGTAAATGTCGGGGGTTAGTTCGTTCAACGCGGCGAGACCGGCGGCTGTGGCCAGCGGGTTACCGGCGAGCGTGCCGGCATGAAACACCTGGCCAATTGGAGTGAGGTGTTCCATCACCGTCGCCGAGCCGCCGACCGCACCAATTGGTAGCCCTCCTCCAATCACCTTGCCAAAGCAGGTGAGGTCGGGGCGAACATCATATTTTGCTTGCGCACCTCCCGTTCCGATCCGAAATCCGGTGATCACCTCATCAAATATGAGGAGCGCCCCCGCTCGGTCGCATGCCGTTCGTAGACCCTCGAGAAATCCATTCGCCGGTGCGACCACACCCATATTCGCCGCGATTGGTTCGACGATCACCGCGGCAACATCGTTTCCGACTTCGGGAACAATGTTGTACGGAACTACCAGCGTGTTGGCAACCGCTTCTTGGGGAACTCCCGCGGTCCCGGGAATTCCGAGCGTGGCGATCCCGCTTCCCCCGGTAGCGAGCAAGGCATCGGTGGCGCCGTGAAAGTTTCCGGCAAACGTGATGATTCGCTTTCGCCCCGTCGCGCCGCGTGCTAGGCGCACCGCCGTACTCGTGGCCTCTGTACCACTGTTCATCAGGCGCACTCGTTGGCAACTTGGCACCCGTTCTTGAATTGCTTCGGCGAGTTTCATCTCTCGCGGAGTCGGCGCGCCGTAGGAAGTACCGTCCGCCACCGCCGTGCGTATCGCCGAAGTAATCGCCGGATGCGCATGACCCAAGATGATCGCGCCATAACTTTGCACGAGGTCGATATATCTCCGACCTTCGACATCGAATACATATGGCCCGTCCCCGCGGGCCACAATGTATGGTTCTCCACCGACGGCCCTGAATGCGCGTATCGAACTATTGACCCCGCCAGGTATTGCTCGTGTCGATCGCTGAAAGAGTTCATGATTAGAGGCAATCCCGGCGCCAACGCAGACTGTTGCAGAACAACCTGCTGGCACACACCTCACTTCATCACATAACGGAATCGCCACTTGATTATTGGTTCTGTTCGGCGAACCAGCGCGCAAAGTACGTTAGAACAATGTCGGCACCGGCGCGTTTGACAGCTGTTAGTTGCTCGAGGGCTACCGCATCGTGATCGATCCAGCCATTGGCCGCGGCGGCTTGGATCATTGCGTATTCTCCGCTGACGTGATATGCGGCAACGGGAACATTCACGCGAGCGCGGACCGCGGCGATGATGTCTAGATAGCTCATGGCAGGCTTGATCATCACTATGTCTGCGCCTTGTTCAATGTCGGCATCAACTTCTCGCAGTGCCTCGCGAGAATTGCGCCAATCTTGCTGATATCCCTTGCGGTTTCCACCATCGGTGATCCGTACATCCACCGCATCGCGAAATGGTCCATAGAGTCCCGACGCATACTTGGCCGAATATGCCATGATCGCCACGTCGCCGAATCCAGCCCCGTCTAAAGCGCTTCGAATAGCGCCAACCTGTCCATCCATCATTCCGCTTGGCGCGACAATGCTTGCCCCTGCCCCAGCCTGAGCCAGAGCGGCCCGACAGTACACATCCAAGGTCGCATCGTTATCGACATCTCCATTCGCCTTGAGAACACCGCAGTGCCCGTGCGACGTGTACTCATCGACACACAAATCGGAAATGAGAGCAATTCGATCACCCAGGTCGTCGGCTAATTCGCGCAGGGATAGCTGCACGATTCCGTTGGGGTCAAAGGCACCGGAACCGATCTCGTCTTTCGAAGAAGGAACTCCAAACAAAATAATCGCCGGCACCCCAAGTTCGGCAAGTTCATGAACTTCCTTGCGCAACGATTCGCGAGTATGTTGCATCACTCCAGGAAGTGAAACTATTTGCTGCGGTGCCGAAATTCCCTCGCGCACAAATAACGGCGCGACAAGATCGTAGACGCTCAAATTGACTTCGGCGACCAGGTTGCGAATCGCCGAACTTTGGCGCAAACGTCGAGGTCGATGTATGGGAAACGCCATACCAACAGGTTACGGCTAGCCGAAAGGTTACGGGTAGAGCCGTAAAAATGCATCGGCAAGCGTGTCAACCACATGTCTCGGTGTTGGTTCGAAAGCCACTTCGGTGATGTGGATACCTGCCAGCTTCGAAACCGCTGCGGTTGACTGTCCAACTGCTACAACAATCGGTGGAGTTCGAGTACCGACACTTTGCACCCACGATCGTGCCGCCGAACCCGACGCGAGTATTAGTGCATCCGCTTGTATTGCCCGCGAGATTATTTCGGCTGCGGGACTCAACGAACGAGTTTGATACGCGGCCACTTTGGTGACGCGCCAGCCACGCGCCACCAGTGATGATTCGAATGTTCCATCAACAACTTCGGCTTGAACGAGTAACACTCGCCCTTGACCGATTGGAAACTCGGCGGCAAAAATCTCGCCGCGAGCCGACGATGGAACAAAGTCTGCAATCGAACCAAGAGCCCGATTGGTGGCATTACCGATTGCCGCTATTTGTGGTCGCCGGTCTCGCGCGTGTATATCGTTCGCAATCGCTGCGGCCCCATTGGGCGACGTCACGACGATCCAGTCGTAAGTGTCTAGTTCGGATAGTGAGTGACGCAGAGATGCGCCGCCGTCGCTGGGAGCACAAATCTCGATCAACGGCATCTGAATTGGTTGCGCCCCGTGGTGCAGTAAAAGACTCACCAACGAGTTGGATTGGTGCGCCGGACGGGTGACGACTATTCGTTTTCCTGTTAACGCATCGCCGATCATGACACCGCGTCGCGAGACTTGCGCGCCAAATCAACCGCCAGTTGATAGGGATCGGTGATGCTGGACAATTGTTCGCGGAAGATGATCCATGGCGCGTCAATCTCTACTCCCGACGCCAGAAATGTGGTGAGCACATCGGTTTCGTCCACATACGCACCGACGGGCATACTGCACCCGGCGCCAAGTTCGGCCAAAAACATCCGCTCAATTTCGACGGCCCGTCGTGTTAACGGGTGATCGACTAGACCGAGCAATTCTCGCGTTTGCAGATCATCGGCGCGACATTCGACTGCCACACAACCCTGGCCAATCATTGGCACCACAACATTCGGGTCCAGAATTTCTGCGATCTTCTCGGTCAGGTTGAGCACCTGCAATGCGGCCACAGCCATCACGATTGCGCCACCTTCGGGGATTTTCTTCAAGCGAGTCTGAATATTGCCCCGTAAATCAGTGAATCGCAGATCGGGACGCAGGGTGCTCAACTGTTTGCTTCGACGAACTGAACCCGTCGCCACTGTTGCTCCGTGCTTTAGGTCATCAATTCGAGACCCGACCAACGCATCGCGTGCATCGCGACGCTCGCACCATGCTCCAACAATCAGACCTGGCGTCGATATTGATGGTAAGTCTTTAGCCGAGTGAACAGCGATGTCGGCATGTCCGTTAAGTACGGCATGCTGGACCTCCTTGACGAACACACCCTGTCCCCCGATGGCGTGAAGTGGAACATCTGGCATCTGGTCACCAAGCGTTTCCACGAACACGAGTTCAACCTGCTCGCCGCCCGACAATGTTGTAATCGCCTGGGCAATGATCTCTGACTGGGTACGGGCCTGCGCACTCGATCGAGTGGCGAGACGAATCATGCGCCGATCAGCTCACGCAATATCGAATAAGTCACGCAATGCAGCCGAGATCCGCTCACCTTGAGGAGTACCAGCACTATTTTTCAACTGCATCGATGGTGAATGAAGCAATTTGGCCACAATCGCTTTTGTAAGTACCTCAACATGTTCACGCTGTTCGGAACTCAGATCGGGGAAGCGCGACGAAAAACGATCAACCTCGGCTTGACGCAAAGTCTCGGCTCGTTCGTGTAATTCGGCGATCAACGGCGCCGCCTGACGAGCAACCAGATTCTGTCCGAATCGTTCGACTTCGTCGGCAATAATCTCGCGCACCTGTTGAACCTCCAGTTTTCGTGCCTCGATGCCAGTTTGCACCCAGTCGCGCAAATTGTCCAGATCACGCAAAGTCACGCCATCTAGATCTCCAACAGAATGCTCGACATCGCGAGGCATCGCTATGTCGACAATGAGCAACGGTTGTCCAGCAATTCGTGACTCTCGCACCATGTTCTCAGAAATGATCAACTCTCCCGACCCGGTGCAAGTGAGAACAACATCGGCCGATCTGAGTGCGGTTGCCAGGTCGCTGAAATCTCCGACAACTGCTCCGACGCGCTGCGCAAGTTTGGTGGCACGCTCGGTGCTCCGATTGAGCACGACTATGTCGGTTGCACCGGCACCGGCGAGTGCACGGGCGATACCGGTTCCCATATCACCGGCTCCGACGACAAGCATTCGACGACCCTCCAATGAACCAAGTGACTGCCGAGCCATCTCCACTGCCGCATACGAAATCGACGCGGTCGAGGAGCTGATTGCCGTCTCGGTGCGCGCCCGTTTGCCTACTTCAACAGCGTGACGAAACAGCAAATTGAGAGTTGTTCGAGCCGTTGCCTGGTCTCGAGCACGCTCCCATGCGAGTTTCACCTGTCCCAATATTTCGCCTTCGCCGATGACAACGGAATCAAGTCCGCATGCAACATCAAATAGGTGGGCAACGGCCGCCTCATCGTGCTGGCTGTAGAAGTGCGGATGAAGTTCATCGGTCGAAAGTCCAGAAATTTCGCAGAAAAAGTCCCGCACGTCGGCATATGCCCCGTGAAACTTTTCGGCTACCACGTAAACCTCTGTGCGATTGCATGTCGAGAGCACCACCGTCTCGCGCACATTGTCGCGTGAGACCAGGCCGTGCAGCGCCTTTGGCAGCGCACCCTCGGAGATACTTACCCGCTCGATCACATCAAGCGGAGCCGATCGATGGTTGATTCCCATCACCACTATTGACATGCGGCTACCTCGCGACGGTTCAGTTGCTCGTAATAACCCAAAATCTGCAGTTCAACACCAAGATCAACACTGCGCACAGAAATATGATCGGGAACCGATAAAACGATCGACGCAAAATTTAGTATCGATCCAATGCCGGCCACAACCAAGAGGTCGGCTGCGACCTGTGCCGATTCAACAGGTGTGGCGATAACTCCGATGCTCACCGATAGATCACGAACAATTGTGGCTAGTTCGCTGACATGCTGAACCATGATCTCACCAACGAGGTTGCCGACTTTTTTGTCATCGATATCGACGATGGCCGCGACCGAAAAACCCCTGGAAGCAAATCCGCTGTAATTGGCCAGTGCGTTTCCAAGGTTGCCGGCGCCAACCAGGACAACGTTCCAATCATTGAGCAGTCCGAGTTCACGTTTTATTTGATACACAAGGTATTCAACTTCGTATCCGACTCCGCGAGTTCCATAGCTTCCGAGATACGAGAGATCCTTGCGAACCTTGGCGGCGTTAACACCCGCCAATGCGGCCAATTGATCGCTAGATAATTGGTGGACGTCTTGCGTCGCCAGACCATTGAGAATCTGTAAATAAACCGGTAGGCGGGCTACGGCCGCATCAGGAATTGCTCGGCGTAAATTCTCTCCCACAGCATCAAGGGTAGGCGTTCGTGCATGATTTCACGAAGTCCGTTCAACCTAAACCACTGGGAACTAGCCTGCGTGGCGATGTCAGGGATTGTCGCCCTCCAGTTTTCCGCAAATGTCATCAATTGCGCCCTGGCCGGGGCGGCTGGACTGGTCGCGTGTGCATTTGCCCTGTCAACTTTTGATCGCTGGTTGCGACGACGGCAACCTCATGAGCTGGCCTGGAGCATCGCAATGGCCCTGTTTGCAGTCGGCTCGCTCGCCTTGTGGTGGGCAGAAAGTACTGGCTGGACGATTGCATTATTCAGACTCTTTTTTCTCTGCGGCGCTGTCCTCAATGTGTCCTGGCTAGCGCTAGGAACGGTGTACCTGTTGGCCGGAAGGACCATTGGAGACATCGTCCGAACTTGGCTCATTGCCGCATCTGGATTTGCCGTCGGCGTGATTGGAGTATCTCCGGCCAAGACTCACATTATTCCGAATGAATTTCCGGTTGGACGGGAGATGTTCGGTGCAGTTCCACGAGTTATGGCGGCAATTGGCTCCGGTTTCCCCGCCATCGTGATCATTGCCGGTGCTATGTGGTCGACATGGAGGGCAATCGGTCGAAAGTCACCGGGCCGGATGGCGGTGGGCAACATCGTCGTTGCTGCCGGCACGATCATTTTGTCGACTAGCGGACTGATTGCCGGCCGACTTGGTCAGGACCGCGCGTTTGCGATCACATTGTTGATCGGCGTGTGTGCCCTGTTTGGGGGATTCATGATAGCCAGCAATCCGAGACGCGAGCGGTCAGTGCAGCTGACGGCGAAGTACCTTGCCGGTAGCGCCAAGGGGTAGAGATTCGACTATCAACACCTTGGACGGACACTTATAACGGGCCAAATGTCGTTGACAGAATTCGATAATCACATCTTCATCCAAATGGACACCAGGGACAGGGACGATGAACGCACGAACGGCTTCTCCTGTGTGCGGATGGTCCACCCCTACGACGGCGGCCGCAGAGATTTGGGGATGGCTATTCAACACTGCTTCGACTTCGGCCGGATAGACGTTGAATCCTGAGACAATGATCAGGTCTTTCATTCGGTCAACGATAAATGCATAGCCCTGGTCATCGACCACCGCGATATCACCGGTGCGCAACCAACCATCCGAAGTCAGCACACGCGAAGTGGTTTCCGGATCATCCAAATATCCCATGAAAATGTTGTCACCGCGCACCCACAATTCGCCCGCATCGCCACTAAGCGAATCTTCCCCATTTTCATCCACGAGTCGAACTTCAACACCCGGAAGGACGCGGCCAACGGATCCCACTTTGAATTCGTGACCAACCGACATAGAGACAACGGGCGATGCCTCGGTCAGTCCATACCCTTCATAAATATCCAGACCGAATCGATCCTGAAATAGCCTGGTGATGTGCTCTGGCATCTTCGCCGCTCCGGTTAGAGCAATACGGATGCCCGCAAATGACTCGGCGGTAAGGCCCGGAAGTAGAGCGAATGCAGACCAAATCTGAGGCGCACCCGGCACCACGGTTACTTTACGTTTGGCAAATGTTTCGAGTGCCGTAATTGGGTCAAATCGTTCGACTAATACGACGCTGGCTCCAACAGACATTGTGAACCCAAGGACGACATTGAGTCCAAAGATATGGAACAGTGGCAACACCCCGAAGACCACGTCGTTCGCGTTAACCAACGCGAAGCTGCCAAGTTGACGGAGATTGGAAATCAAATTTTGGTGCGACAACATTGCCGCTTTCGGTGCGCCCGCGGTGCCACTGGTGAACATCAAGATGGCCAACTGATGCGGTTCGACCGATGAGATTGGCATTGGCGAATGATCGAGGAGACTGCTTAGGTTTAATGCCCCGTCGATGTCGTGACCATCGGTTGCGATAACCGTTGTCAGCAGCGGCACGGCGCCTCGATCAATTTCTTGCCACGCCGACACTGCCGTCGGTTCAACAACAACGGCGCGTGCACCAACGACTTGGAGTTCACGTTGAAGTTCGAAGGCCGGACAAGCCGGATTGAGTGGCACGACAACCGCGCCAAGTCCAAGGCACGCAAAGTAACTGACAACGAAATAAGGACTGTTGCCGCAGAGCAAGGCGACACGATCATCCTTACCAATTCCAAGTTCATGCAGTGCCCCGCGCAAGCGTCCAACCTGGTCATTCAAGGCACCATACGAAGTCGTTTGCCCACGACTCACCAGGGCATCCGCCGCCGGTGGGTGTCCCTCAATAACTTCGGCAAAGTTCATGAATTCGAGAGTCTTCTATGCCGCTTATCGCATCACTAGCGAAAGCACCCCAGCAGTAAAAATTGCGATCAGGAGGAGGGCTATGGCAAGGGTGGTCGCTGGACGCATCCGGCAACTCTAATTCTTTCGACCGATGGAAACGTTTGTCGCACTTGACTGCGTGGCCGCCGTGTCTGGTGTCAGCGCCACAAGATCGCTTGGTCCGAGATGAAGTTCGAGTGCCGCCGAGCCTCGATCGACGCAAATGGCAAGCATCCCGTACGAATCGACGACAAGAGCAATGCCACCCGAGACTTGTGAAAAATTGTCGACGACGGGAAGCGATCGTGTAACTCGTTCGCCGGTCGCAAGGTTGGTAATCACGACTCGAATTTGCCTGCCCCAATCGACGATGTCATCCAAGCTGACATTCAATTGACAGTTTCCGTAGCGATCAACCCATGTCACTTCGCCCTGCAAACCGCCCTCCAATTCGCGCGTCAACGGAACGATTCCAGGCAGTAACAATGCGCAATCAATCTCGTCGCCAAGTTCGCCTAGCGGAACTCCGTTACACAGATAGGCGGCGGCCGGAGCGAAGATATCTCTTCCGGCAAATGTGCTACCCGGGGCAGCCAATTGGTATTCAGAATTGTTGAGCACGACCGCTGTTTCGGCTCCGCCGGCGAGGGCGATTGCGGCGGCTAGCAAACCGTTGTCCGGACCAACGAATATCCCCGTACCGCCGGCCACCGAAATGGCGACTCCTCGCCGGGATGAACCCACGCCTGGGTCGACAATTGCGAGTACAACACCTTGGGGGACATATGGAATGCACCGGGCGAGAGCAAGTGAACCAGCGCGCACATCGAATGGAGCAATTTCGTGTACTAAGTCGATGACCCGAACATGAGGCGCAATGTCGGCAATTACCGATTTGACGACACCGACGAATTCATCGCTAATGCCAAAGTCGGAAAGAAAAGAAATGTTGTCGAA
>CAYGOJ010000052.1:0-9651 GCA_964351545.1 uncultured Acidimicrobium sp. | reverse complement strand
GGTGTCGGAACTTTTCGCGTCGACATCGCTGGCCGAGCATCACATGCCGGGTTAGAACCCGAAAAAGGAATCAACGCGCTCATTGAATTGGCGGCGCAGGTGCGGCGCATCGCGGCAATCGCCAATCCCGAATTGGGAACAACCGTCACGCCAACGGTGGCAAGCGCCGGTACTACCGAAAATGTTGTGCCGGCAATGGCCCAGATCGTGATAGATGTGCGCGTGATGGTGCCAGAGGAAAAGGAGCGAGTGGAGCGCGAATTGGCAGCACTTTCGCCAACCGTTGAAGGTGCGACGATTACGGTGTCGGGCTCCATTAATCGTCCACCGATGCACGAGTCGGCCGCCGCGGAATTATTTGCGGTAGCCGTCAAGGTCGCCGCAGAGATGGAAATTAATGGAATTACTGGAGTTGCGGTCGGGGGTGGTTCGGACGGCAACTTCACCGCCGCAATAGGTGTGCCAACTTTGGATGGACTCGGCGCCGTGGGAGGTGGTGCCCATGCCGAAAGCGAACATGTGCTGATTAGCAAGATGGGCGAACGAGCGGCGTTACTTGCCGGGCTGGCTCGGGCGCTCGTTAATCGTTAGGTTCGGACCTACTCAAGTTCTAACAGTCCGCCGTTACCGAGTGTGCCGGCGCGCCGATATTCGTCAATCTTGGCCCGAGTGTCTTGGATATCTAAATTGCGCATCGTAAGTTGTCCGATTCGATCGAGTGGTCCGAACGCCGCGTCGTCCACGCGTTCCATGCTTAAACGGTCGGGAGAATACGAAAGATTGGCACCGGTGGTGTTGAGAATCGTGTAGTCGTCTCCGCGGCGCAATTGAATAGTCACCTCGCCGGAGATTAGTGAACCAACCCAGCGCATCAGCGGCTCACGCAGCATCAGCGATTGCGGATCGAACCACCGACCTTCGTACAGCAATCGCCCCAGGCGACGGCCCATATGGCGATAATTCTCGATGGTATTTTCGTTGTGGATTGCGGTGACAAGTCGTTCGTAGGCGATATGCAGCAACGCCAAACCCGGCGCTTCGTAGATGCCGCGACTCTTGGCCTCGATAATTCGATTCTCGATCTGGTCGCTCATCCCTAAACCGTGACGACCACCGACTTTGTTGGCTTCCTTGACAAGTTCAACCTGCGAGTCGAACTCGGCGCCGTTGATTGTTACCGGCCAGCCTGCCTTGAACCCGATGACGACATCTTCGGTATCGATTTTTGTCGCCGGGTCGAAGTGGGCGACCCCCATGATCGGCGTGACGAGATGCATGCTGGTGGACAGCGCCTCGAGCGACTTTGCCTCGTGGGTTGCACCCCACATATTTGAATCGGTGCTGTACGCCAATTGTGCAGAGTCGCGGTACGGCAAATTATGGCTAGTGAGGAATGCGCTCATTTCGGCTCGGCCACCCAACTCGCGCACAAAGTCGGCGTCTAACCATGGCTTGTATATCTGCAGATTCGGGTTGGCCAACAACCCGTAACGATAAAAGCGTTCGATGTCGTTGCCCTTGTATGTACTTCCGTCGCCCCAAATGTTGACGTCGTCGTCACGCATTGCACGCACAAGCAACGTTCCCGTGACCGCGCGACCAAGTGGCGTGGTGTTGAAATATGTTCTTCCGGCCGTGGTGATGTGAAATGCACCGCATTGCAGGGCAACCAAACCTTCGTGGACAAGCTCGCTGCGACAGTCGACGAGCCGAGCTCCCTGTGCACCATATGTGGTGGCACGGCCGACGACCGCACCCAAATCCGGTTCGTCGGGTTGACCGAGATCGGCAGTGTAAGCAAAAGGCAATGCTCCCTTTTCGCGCATCCAGGCAACCGCGGCCGAGGTATCGAGCCCGCCCGAGAACGCAATTCCGACTCGTTCACCGAGTGGCAACGATGTCAGCACCTTGGCCCTAGAGGAAAAGTCTGATTTCACTGCACCGACCGATAGTCGCTGACCAATGTTCGTCCGGCGAGCGACGCAACTGCGACAAGCGCTCCGGCACCCGCGAGAACGAATTCGCCGACAGCAATTCCGGGTGAGGAATTGATATCAACAAGAGCTATGAGTGCCAGTGCCAGCGCGGACAACAAACTGACCAGGGTTGCCCACCGACTAAATCGAAGACTGGCGATGATCGAGGCGAGTGGCGGCACGAACGGGGTCGCCCAAATGATAAAAAATCGAGGATTGGACTCTGGTCCGAGCCACCAAGCCGGTTTGCCTAGCGACCGACTTGAAATGGCTAAGGCGAGAATGGCAAATCCGAGTACCAACCACGAGAGAGCCGTGACATTGCGCCATGTACGGGTGAGTTGCGGAACCATTTTCGGAATCGGAGGTGGCGGAATTTCAGACATCACACTGCAGGGTACAACGAGCCGGACCTCAGTTAGCCTTATCGACCATGGCCGCGATGAAAATTAAGCGCCTGTCGGTGTTTTTCCCGATGTGGAACGAGGAAGAGTACTTGCAGCGCGCCCTCGATGCGGCCCAAGAAGTGTGCGAGGAACTAATTGTCAGCGGCGACATCGGCGACTACGAACTGATCATCGTCGACGATGCCTCTACCGATGCCACCGCCCGTCTTGCTGATCAGGCGGCGATTAATGATCCGCGGGTAAAAGTGGTTCACCACTCGGAAAACCGCAAACTCGGTGGATCGATCAAGTCTGGTTTTGCGGCCGCCAGCGGGGACGTGGTGCTGTATACGGATGCGGATCTTCCGTTCGACATGCGTGAGTTACATAAGGCGCTTCGATTGATGAAGCAATACGACGCCGACATCGTGGCGGCCTATCGGTTTGATCGAACAGGCGAGGGCCGAATACGGGTCGTGTATTCCTATTTCTACAACCTGATGGTGCGAGCACTGTTTGGTGTTCATTTTCGCGATGTGAATTTTGCCTTCAAGTTGGTTCGAAGGAAGGTATTTGATCGAATCACCCTGAAGAGCGAGGGCTCCTTCATTGATGCCGAGTTGATGGTTAGTGCCCGAAAGTTAGGAATGAACGTGGTGCAGTTTGGTGTTGACTACTTTCCGCGCACCCGCGGGGTATCGACACTTAGTTCGCCAGCGGTCATTCGGAAGATTCTCGTGGAGGCACTTGAACTGCGGCACGAACTCAACGAATTAGCACCCACAAAAAAATGATCCACGATTTCTATTATCGTTGGCGACCAGCGTTGGCGGCGTTCGCTGTTCTATTCAGCGTGGTGGCCGTGGCCACCTTGTCGCGAGATACAAGCGAATCAGAAAGTTCGCATAATTTGAATCCCGATGTCGTGGTGGAGAGTTCAACTGCTCCACTGATAACAGTTCCATTGACGAGAACCTTGAAATCAGGGATGGAAGGTGACGATGTCACTCGTGTGCAGCAGCGTTTGGCACAGTTGCACTTTGATCCGGGTCCGATAGATGGCGTGTACGGACAAAACACCGTGCAGGCAGTGTGGGCATTTGAAAAATTGATCATGGCAGTTCCCCGAAAACATGCCACAGGTGAAGTCACATCATCAACTTGGGCGATCATGCAAAGCGACTTGCGGGTCAAACCGCGACGGGATGCTGACACATCGACACATGTTGAGATCTATTTACCGGAACAGGTACTTATCGTGTTCAAGGACGGATCACCGATTCTCATTACTCACATTTCATCGGGTACCAATGAAGCATGGTGCGAGGAAGTGACTATCGACCCTGGTGAGGAAGGAAACCTCACTGGCGAGCAAATCAAGAAGGGGATTTGCGGCGAGGCGATCACGCCGCCAGGGATTTTCTATTTTTACAACCGCAAACAGGGAATGATCGAGTCAAAACTTGGTTCGCTGTATAACCCAGTTTATTTCAACTATGGAATCGCCGTTCACGGGGCAATCTTGGTGCCGCTGGAACCGGCCTCGCACGGTTGCGTGCGGATGCCGATGTCGGTCGCTCGATACTTCCCGGCTCTTGTTGCTTACGGCGACCGAGTGTATGTATTTGACGGAATCAAAGAGCCAGAACAATACGGATCACCGGTTCCTCCGTTTGACAAACCTGATCCGAACTACACCACGACGACATCGGTCGTTCCGACAACAGTCGTGGCTACGATCCCCGCTCCAGTGAGCACGACGGCAGTTGCGAGCACGACCACCACCGTGAGTGTCACGACTACAACCTTGCCGTGACCGTGCCGATTCGCGACAATTACGACGAATTCGGATTGTTTGCCGAAAACATTGCAGAGTTTGCAATCGATGCCAGTGCAACTCCATCCGTTAAGCGCGTTCGGATTGGGCTCAACGATGGCCGCGAACTAAGCGCGCTGGTGTGGGGCGATTCTTCGCCGCGCCTCGTTTTCATTCATGGTGGTGCGCAAAATGCGCATACATGGGACACGGTTGCGCTCGCGCTCGGTGTGCCACTGGTGGCAATCGATCTAGCCGGGCACGGACACTCGGACTGGCGCGAAGA
Organism: uncultured Acidimicrobium sp.; assembly: GCA_964351545.1. Taxonomy (GTDB): domain Bacteria; phylum Actinomycetota; class Acidimicrobiia; order Acidimicrobiales; family Ilumatobacteraceae; genus UBA3006. Next base: position 5,187 of record CAYGOJ010000052.1, on the reverse strand, counting down.
TGGAATATATAGTCACGACAACTTGGCACAAGATGTTGCAACCGCGATCGCCGAGTTGGCTCCCAATGCGCGAGCGGTGATCGGGATGTCTCTTGGCGGTCTCACGGCGCTCGCGGTTGCACATCGCGCACCGGAGCTGGTTAGACACTTGGTGCTCGTGGACATCACCCCCGGTGTCAATGCACAAAAAGCCAAGGCCGTCCTCGACTTCGTCAATGGACCACAGAGTTTTGCAAGTTTCGACGAGTTGTTGAAACGCACAATGCACCACAACCCAACACGCTCGGAAACCTCACTGCGTCGAGGCATTCTGCACAATGCGATTCAACTTGCCGATGGTTCATGGCAGTGGCGCTACGACCGACGTAATCATGCCCGGACGTCAAGCATGGAGCAGCCGGAGCAGGGCCATGAACTCACAGGTTTGCCTCAATTGTGGGAGGCGATATCGCAACTGAAATGTCCGTTGCTGGTAGTGCGAGGTGGGGCATCGCCCGTCGTTGATGAAGCCGATATCGCCGAAGTCAAACGGCGTAAGGCATCTGCGGAGGTTGTTGTGATCGAAAATGCCGGGCACAGCATTCAGGGTGATCGCCCAATTGAACTTGCCGCACTGTTGCGCCGCTTCGATTGAACGCGCCCCCAATGAATAGCGTCTTACGTATGGCAGCCGACCACAAGTTAAATAATTCGTTGCCAAAGAAATTGGGCAGGCCAACCGCTTGCGACGCACTAGAAACTCGAACCCGGCTGTTGCTCGAGGCTCGACGCTCGTTTGCCGACGTTGGCTACGACGCCACCACTAATCGCGCGATTGCCGATGCCGTCGGGATCACCACCGGTGCGATCTACCACTACTTTCCATCCAAACTAGACATGTATGTGGCGGTGTATGCCGAGGTGCAGGACCTCGTGTACTCGGCTTTTGAACACGCCTCCGATAATCATCTTTCCTTTGTAGACAGATTTTCGGCGATTCTTGACTCCCTCGTTGCACTCAATGCCGCGGACCCATCGCTAACTTGCTTCGTTGTTGGTGTGGCGGCAGAATCTCAGCGTCATCCAGAATTGATGCTGGCGATCAAGCCGTTTCGTCAACGAAACGCTCACTTTTTGCATCAGCTATGCGCAGACGCTGTGGCCCAAGGTCAGATTCACGACGACATCAGCGTCGCTGCCCTGCAAGATTTGATTGATGTCTTGCTCTCTGGTTTGGCAAGGTTTTCCACGGTCACGAGTGACAACGAACGGGGTATGGCGGCGATCACCGCGTTAAAGCTTCTGGTTGCGGGTACCGCGGTGCGCGCACCGGTTGCGATCTAACTATTCTGTAGCGCAACGCTCATTTTGCCGGCCAATAGCGAGTTGGTCATCACCAGAACAAGGCACACCCAAATGAATGCGAAGCCAACGAGTTTCGTTGCCGAGACATCCTCGTTATACAACAGCCAACCAAGTATGAAATTGATCGTCGGCACGAGATATTGCATTGGTCCCAAGACCGTTAGCGGAGTCCGGTGCGCCGCTCCGGCAAACAACAGCAGCGGAACAGCTGTAGCGACACCAAGCAATAGAACAAGAACCCACTCGGTTGCGCTAGCAGTAGCGGGAATACTCTCGACATGGCGCCAAGACAGCGCGACGAGCAGACCCGCGGGAATGCACAGCACTAAGACCTCAGCGGTGAGACTTTCAAGAGGGGCCAAGGTGACCTGCTTCTTCAGCAATCCGTAAATCGACCATGAACCCGCAAGTGTGAGGGCAATGTAGGGAACGCTTCCATAGCCAACGGTGAGCACAACGACACCCGCAATAGCGAAACCCACAGCGACCCGCTGAATTGTCTGCAAGCGTTCGTGCAGTCCGAATACTCCAATCACAAGAGTGAAAATTGGCGCGATGAAGTAGCCAAGGGCGGTTTCAATGACGTGACCGTGTACGACTGCCCAGACGTACGTGAACCAGTTGATTGTCAGCAACACGCTGGCCAAGACGACTCGCCCAAGTAATTGACGGTCACGAAGCGAACGTACTAGCGGAATGAGTCGTCGAGTGGCGAGCGCGAATGGCACCAACATCGCCGTCGACAGAGCGATTCGCCAACCGATGAGTTCAAGAGCATTGAACGACTTGAGAACTTTCCAGTACATCGTGAGCAGGCCCCAGATCGCATATGCGCTGAAACCAAACAGAATTCCCAAGCGCGACCGACTGCGGTCTAGCGATGCAGATGCGGGCGACACGGTCATGTGCAGATCACGACCAATCACACTAGTGATGGGGTCCAGGCGTTCCGAGTCGTGCAGATAACCTGAACAAAGTGAATGTCACTTCAAGTCCTGCGTGGAAGCGGCTCGTTGGTTTAGGCGAGTCAACCGCGACGATGAGCCTTAGCAATACTTTTAAACTCGACCCTGCCAGAGCAACTCGCTTCGCGCGAGAGATAGCAATTGGTCGAGATTCCCTGATCGTGGATTTCTCTAAGCAACTCATCACCGATGAAGTGCTCGATGCCTTCGTCGGCGTGATTGAGGCTGCCAATGTAACTGAATGCCGCGATGCAATGTTCGCCGGCGGCATCGTAAACGTCTCAGAGGGTCGACCCGCCCTACACACCGCCTTGCGAGCACCGCGGGACGAAAAATTAATTCTCGACGGGCACGACATTGTCGCTCAGGCGCACAAGGTGCGAGACGATCTGGCTTTGTTTGCCGAGCGAATTGTAAGCGGTGAGATTCGCGGTGCGACCGGACAATTATTCACCCATGTTCTAAATATCGGCATCGGTGGAAGTGACCTTGGGCCGGCACTTCTCTATGACGCACTGGCCTCGGTGTTGACACCGCGACTTACCTGTTCGTTCATTTCCGGATTAGACACCACCAATCTCGTCGCCCAGCTTGAATGTTTGGATGCTGCTTCCACTCTTGTGGTGATCTGTTCCAAATCGTTTTCCACTTTCGAAACCGTGGCCAATGCTCGCCTTGTACAACATTGGGTTGCCGCCGAGTTGGGCGATGCGGCGGTGAGGAAGCACTCTGTGGTGGTCACGGCGGTTCCCGAGCGGGCCGAACTTCAAGGCATTCACGCCGACTACTCGTTTCCGATGTGGTCATGGGTGGGCGGTCGTTTCTCGATTTCGTCGGCCGCGAGTGCCGTCGTCGTGGTGGCCTTTGGCGGCGAGGTATTCGCCGAATTTCTCGACGGGATGCATGCCGTCGATCAACACTTTGCAACCACTCCAGATGTCGACAACTTGCCACTCCTACTGGGAATGCTGGATGTGTGGAACGCATCCGTTCTCAATCTTGCGACGCATGCAGTTGTGCCATATTCGACTGCATTGACGCTGTTTCCGAGTTACCTGCAGCAACTTGAAATGGAAAGCAACGGCAAGCATGTCACCACCGACGGTCTTGCCGTGGCTGTCAATTCGGCGCCCGTTGTGTGGGGTGGGGTAGGCACTAACGCACAGCATGCATTCATGCAACTAATTCACCAAGGCACGCAGGTTGTGCCAGCTAGTTTCATCGCCTTTGCCCAGCCGTCACATTCCAATCTCGGTGAGCATGATGCCTTGATCGCAAATATGTTGGCCCAATCGCAAGTCATGGCCCTTGGTCGCGTTTCGAATGATTCGAAGAAGGAGAATCGCGACACAGATCAAAGCGCGCATATGGAAATGGTCGGAAATCGCCCGAGCACGGTGATTATTGGATCTCGATTGACGCCGGCCACGCTCGGAGCGTTGATCGCTGTATATGAGCACAAGGTATTCGTCGCCGGTTGCGTGTGGGGCATCAACAGTTTCGATCAGTGGGGTGTAGAGGCTGGCAAGTCGCTGGCAACCGAAATCATCGCCGACCTCGGTGCAGGGGAATCGAGTTCAAGGAACGACTCATCGACAAGGCAGTTGATGAAGTGGTACATCGAACACCGTGCGCGCTCGTAGGATGCCCTAGCCTGACGCCCGTGAGCGTAAAGATTTCTCAAGCCGAGCGGATGATAAATCTTCTGGCCCTGTTGGTCCAGCGCTCTCAGCCACTGACACTTCGACAAATCAGAAATGAACTTGGTTCGCAGTATCCCGAGAGCAGTGTTGCGGCCAGGGCCGCCTTTGAACGAGACAAGGCCGAGTTACGCGAGATGGGTATTCCCATCGAGATGATTACCCTCGGGGGAGATAGCGCTGGTGAGGGTGCCTACACGGTGGACCGCCGCAGTTATGAACTGAGCGATCTAGGACTTACGGATGCCGAACTAGAGGCGCTAAAACTTGCGGCGGCAACCGTACGCATCGGTGCGGCACATGGCGAGGCAGCGCTATGGAAACTCGGCGGCGAGCGAGCGCTCGAACAACCGCTTACCAGCGTTCACATCGAGCTGGATCGTGAGTTGATGCCCGTGTTGGCAGACGGATTAGCCGAGCGTCGGGTGTTGCAGTTTGCCTATAACGGCGAGAACAGAAGGGTTCATCCGTATGGGCTGTTGGCGCGCGGGGGGTTCTGGTACATCGTTGGCTTCGACGAATTACGCAACGACCGTCGCGTGTTTCGCGTCGATCGGATTGAGGGCGTTGTCAGCGCCTTGGAGGCGAACTCCTTTGATCGACCAATAGGATTCGATTTGGCCACGGCCGTGGCAACCGAACACGAGTTGTTGGCCGACGGCGATGGCGAGCACTCGTCGGCTCTCGTCCTCGTCGATGCGACGCTTGCGCCTCGGGTTCGAGCAGAATTCGGCGACGACGCGGTGGCGCAAGTCCGCCAAGACGGCGCCATCGAGTTTAATATTCCGTGCGCCAACTTGGCGGCCTTTCGAGTTTGGTTGTTTGCGATGGTTGATCGCGCGGAAGTGCTGGCACCGGCGGAAATTCGCGCTGAGGTGCGCGGGTGGCTGAATGAATTGGTCAACGGGGCCACATCATGACGACAAAAGGTGTCGGCTCCGGCCGCCGACGCGGTCCACGCGGTGCGGCCGATCGGGTCAGTGGGCTGCTTGTCATGCTGCCTTGGCTGATGGAGAGAAAACGGGTGAAGTTGGCCGACATGGCCGAGCAATTCAAGATGAGCGAGTCGGAACTGATGGATGACTTGATGATGGCCGCGGTGTGTGGTGTGCCTCCGTATTCACCCGATGCATTGATCGATGTGTTCATCGATGAGGACGAAGTCGTGGCCGAGGTTC
>CAYGOJ010000051.1:0-10035 GCA_964351545.1 uncultured Acidimicrobium sp. | reverse complement strand
TTCATCAAACTTCAATTGTTTTGCCATTTTGTAACGGTTCCTTTTCTATAAAGACGTATGTACGACTATTCCTATAAAGAATTTTTGACGACTACTGGGAAACTATTTGCTGACGATTGCGAGCACGTCGCGACTGGTAAGGATGAGCAAATCGTCGCCCTCATGGGTAACTTCGGTTCCGCCGTACTTCGAATACAGCACGGTGTCCCCTACTTTGATGTCCAACGGCGAGTGCTTGCCGGTGTCATCGCTCCAGCGTCCTGGCCCAACGGCAAGAACGGTGCCCTGCTGTGGCTTTTCCTGCGCCGTATCGGGAATCACGAGACCGGATGCGGTGCGTTCCTCGGCGTCATTTGGCTTGACAACAATGCGGTCGTCTAGGGGCTTCAGTTTCATATTGTGAGGTCCTCCATGAAGCGTGAACCGTTGGTTCACGCGGTTTTATGAGCTCTATTGGCTGTATTTTTACTGTTAGCACTCTAGGAGTGCGAGTGCTAATGATACGCCCCTAGCCACCTATTTTCCAACTAAACCCGACTTGGGCTGCAAGTTCACACAGCAATCCAATGGGCAGGCCAATGACCGCGCCGAGGTTGCCGTCGATCCGATCCACGAGCCGTTTGCCCTGACCTTGGGCGGCATAGGCACCGGCTTTCCCCAACGACTCTTCGGTGTGCAGATACCAGGTCAGCACATCCGGCGATATCGGCATCATTGCCACCCGCGCCGAATCGACTCCATCGACCTGTCGGTCGCCGCGTTGAATGCTGACGGCGGTATGGACCGCGTGGGTGCGTCCCGATAGTTGGCGCAGCATGTCAGCGGCCTCATTCATGTCGCCGGGTTGACCAAGGATTCGACCATCGATTTCCACGGTTGTGTCGGCACCGATCACCACCGCATCCCGTGTTGGGTCTTGCACGCGTTGTCGCTTGGCGACCACCGAGGCCTTTTCCATCGCACATCGTCGTACATACACGAGCGGGGTCTCGCCGGGAAGAGGCGTTTCGTCAATGTCGGCCGGATCGGTCTCAAATGTCAACCGCAGCGGCGAAAGAAGCTGGGTGAGAAGTTCGATCCGCCGCGGCGATCGGGAAGCGAGAACGATGGAGGGCGATGCGTCGAGCATCAGCCTCCGCTCAGTTGCAATACATCGGCGTCGTCTGGCACCGCCATGTCGTCGCGGTCGGCCAAATATCCCTCCGGTAACACCACCTTGATCGGCCCGTTGGTGTGACCCCTGGCGATGCGTTCGCCTCCGGCAACAATGCCAATCGTTGGATCGAGCGATCCGGCCAACTCCTCAAGTTGGGCGAGCGATGAGACCTCGCTGAACCTTCGACGAACCTCGCCACCAACCGGATATCCGGTGAGATACCAGCCCGTGTGTTTGCGGAAGTCGCGAATACCTCGATCTCCCTCGAAGTGCTGGCACAACGCGGTTGCGTGTTCGATCATCGTTGGTAGAACCTCGCCAAGTAGAGGCGACGGCGTTATCGGTCGCCCGCTGAAGGCATCGATGAGGTCACGAAACAACCACGGGCGCCCGAGACATCCACGCCCGATCACAACGCCATCGCAGTTGGTTTGCTCGACCATCCTCACGGCATCGGCCGCTTCCCAAATATCACCATTGCCCAATACCGGAATACTTTGCACCGCCCGCTTCAGCTCGGCAATTGCCTCCCAGTGCGCGCTTGGCGCATAGTGCTGTTGTGCGGTTCGGGCGTGCAGAGCTATGGCCACCGCACCCGACTGTTCGCAAATGATTCCCGTTTCGATATAGGTCAGCAGATCCTCGGAGATTCCCATCCGAAACTTGCAGGTCACGGGAATGCCGTAGTTAATTCCAGCGTCGACCGCAGCCGTGACGAGGGCGCGTAGCAAATTACGTTTGCGCGGTACCGCCGCCCCGCCGCCCCGCCGCGTGACCTTGGCGGCCGGGCAGCCAAAGTTGAGATCGATGTGATCCACCGCCCCGGCCCGGCCGAGCTTGTGCACGGCGCGGGAGAGCATCTCCGGATCGCTGCCGTACAGTTGCAAACTTCGAAATGTCTCGTCGGACCCAAACTTCAGCATCGTGTCTGTCTTGCGGCTTCCGTTGACGAGACCGGTGGCCATGACCATTTCATTGACATAGACGAGATCGGGTCCAAACTTTCGGCACAGCGACCGAAACGGTGCGTTGGTAACGCCCGCCATTGGTGCGAGTACAACCGGGGGCCATACCGAATGTTCACCCAGTCGAAGTGGGGCGAGTCGAGTCATCGGCAACGCCAGTTCGGTCATCGGTCTATCGTCACAAGCTGGTGAGTTGGAGATTCGGATTTGCTCCTGTATCCAGAGCACTTGGGCCGTCCGAGCGCAAGCGATACCAACCGGCAGAGGCAATCATCGCCGCGTTATCCGTGCACATAGACATACTTGGTAACACTAAGCGCAGACCGTCTAATTCACACATCGACTTCATCTCGCTGCGCAGCAATGTGTTTGCCGCAACTCCCCCTCCAATTGCCACAGTTCTGGCGCCAATTTGCTTTACCGCGCGGCGCGCCTTGACGATCAGCACATCAACGCAAGCGGCCTGAAACGATGCTGCGACATCGGCAGTTTTCACGGTCGGATTCTTGCGCACGTGATTGATGACCGCTGTTTTTACACCGCTAAACGACACATTCAATCCATCGTGCAGCATGGCCCGTGGAAATTCAATGGCCGTTGCCGAGCCGTCTCGAGAGACCGATTCGATGGCCGGTCCTCCCGGATAGCCGAGACCGAGAAATCGAGCCACCTTGTCAAAGGCCTCCCCAGCTGCGTCGTCAATTGTCTGCCCAATAATGCTGTAATCGCCGTGAGATCGCATCTCGACAAACAAGGAGTTGCCGCCCGAGACGAGCACGACCAACATCGGAAATTGGACATGCGGATCGTCGAGCAAAGCGGCGTAGAGATGAGCCTCCAGGTGATTAACTCCGACAAATGGTTTGTCCAGCACGAGAGCCATTGCCTTGGCCGTCGATACTCCAACGAGTAGCGCACCGACGAGGCCGGGCCCGACCGTGGCGGCAACTGCGTCGATCCGCTCGATTGGCACACCAGATTCGTCGATGGCCCGGGCTATCACGGGGGTCATCGCTTGGACATGGGCCCGGCTGGCGATCTCTGGCACGACCCCACCGAAACGGGCATGGATGTCGAGTTGCGACGCCACCACGGATGAAAGCACATCACCGCCGCCCATCACCACGGCGGCGGCTGTCTCGTCGCAACTCGTTTCGATTCCGAGCACGACCGTCGTTTCATCAACGGTCATGATCTGGTGCTTTCGATCTCGCTCAGTCGACGGGCAAACTCGTCGCTTTGAATATTCGAGCACCACATCACGATGGCATCGTCGGTATTTTCGTAATACTTTTTACGCACCCCGGCCGGGGCAAACCCGAATCGGCGATACAGATCCTGGGCGGCAAAGTTGGTGTGACGGACCTCAAGCGTGAGTGCCGAAAACTTACGGTTTCGTGCCTCCCATGCCAACTCGAGAAGCAACTCCGTGGCGACGCCACGACGCTGCCATTGCGGGCTTACCGCCAGCGTCGTGATATGAGCGTCGTCGCCGGCAAGCAACAATCCTCCATAACCGACAACGCTATTTCCGACGTGTGCGATCAGATAGAGGCGATGCTGGCTGGGCATCATCGCAATCTCTTCTTCGAAAACGTTCGGCGTCCAGGGTCGTGGGTACACCTGCTCTTCAATTGTCATCACGCTGCGAATATGACGACGCTGCATCAGCGATATCACCAGCAATGGTGCATCGCCGTGGTCAGCGGACCGACTCGTCTCACGACCTAGCAGGCGATCAAGAATGCTCACGATGCGACCCGCGTTGCCCAATTGATCTCCGCATCCGGCTGGCGCAAATAAATTGGCGATAGCTGATGAGAGGATTGCCATTGTTCATCCACCGCTAGGTGGTGAGCCATTTCGACAACGGTTGCCGCCGTTGGCCGAGAAAAGCGAGGATCGGCAAACTCGCAGTTGTGAATCGATGTTCCAAGGGACTCGACAATCTCATTTTGGTATTGAACAGCGCCGGTGCCGACAAATAGCGCGCGCTGTCCACGCTCCTGAACAGCGACAACCAATTCGCTCACGGGACCAACGCATGGCGGGACCACCTGTGTTAGTTCCGTTTCGATAGTGCGATACATCGACCAGAAAACCTCGTGCCGACGAGCATCAATCACCGCAACCGTTACCGCATCGGTGAATGGAACCGCCGCGGCCAACACATCAAGAGAACAGATTCCAATGATCGGAAGATCCAAACTGAAGGCAATTGCCTTTGCCGCGGCCACGCCTACTCGCAGGCCGGTGAAGAGTCCGGGTCCGGCGTCGACCGCAATCGCGCCGATTTCGCGAAACGATACGCCGGCTTGCTGGCGCACGAATTCGATCATTGGAACAAGCGCCTCGCAATGCTGACGATCACTTACCGCTTCACTTTGCGCAATGACCCGAGGTCCATCGCCTATCGCCACGCTCACCGAATCCGTCGATGTATCGATTCCGAGAATCAGCATCAGTTTTTCCACGCCTCGAGTGCGTCACTTAACGCGGTCCATCGTGTCGCCCATTGACCGCCGCGATCCCCCACCTCAATGCTTCGCTCATCAATATTCGTCGGATCGTCCGAACTTCTGAGATGAATTACCAGCGCATCTCCAAGTGCATCGCCGGCTACATCACCCCACTCGACTATCACAACTCCGCCGCTATCTTGCAGATCGGTTAGGCCAAGATCGACGAGCTCACCCGTGCGTTCGAGTCGATACAGATCTGCGTGATGCAGTCGCAATCGTCCACTCGTGTAACTGTGCAACAGGTTAAATGTGGGCGAGGTAATCGGTTCGGTGATATTCATGGCTCGGCCAAGGGCCTGAGTGAAGCAGGTCTTGCCCGAGCCCATCTCACCGACTAGCACGATCAGATCGCGTTGGCGAACTAGTCGTGCAATAGCGGCAGCAATGTCTTGCGTTTCTGCCTGGTTTCGAGCGCGCAGTTGAAGCATCGACATCTAATCCGACAGTCGAAGATAATTTCGCGGCACACGAGCGCTTATCCCGCACACCATTTCGTATCCAATCGAATCCACCTGGCGGGCCCATTCGTTGGCCGAAATACATTCGGTTCCCTGGCGGCCAATGAGCACCGCCTCTTCACCGATGACTACTTCGTCCTGGCCGCAGTCAATCATCATCTGGTCCATCGTCACCACACCTGCGATGCGTCGACGCCTACCGCCGATGAGCACCTCGCCAGCACGCCACAGTTGTCGCGGCACTCCGTCGGCGTAGCCGAGCGGCAGAGTCGCGATGCATGTTCGCGCCTCCAACTGGCGACTCAAGCCGTACGAAACTGCTTCACCAGCATCGACCCATTGCACATGGGAAACCTTTGCTTTCAAAGACAGCACCGGATCGAGGCGTACGCTCGTCAAAGTGCCAAAGGAATCGGTTTCGGGGTTGGTCGCGATTCCGTACATGGCGATACCAATACGAACCATCGTCGACCCTGTATGTAGTTGGCGAATTGCCGCAGCGGAGTTGGCGACATGAACATGTGGCGGCGCGATTCCAATACGTCGCAGCTGGTCAACGAACTGACCGAACCGCCCATTTTGAATTTCCGCGGCGGGATGTTCGGCGATGTCGGCGGTGGCGAAATGGGTAAAGACTCCGTCTAACCGCAGGTTTGGGGCGGCTTCAACTTGTTGGGCCCGCGACACCGCCTCGTCGAGATGAGCGCCAACGCGGTGCATCCCGGTGTCGACCTTGAGGTGAACCTTGGCCACGCGTCCGAGTGTTTTGGCGGCATCGGCGTAATACGAAATTGTTGTCTCGTTGTACAGGGTGGCAATGAGGTCATTTTCGATCATCAGTCGATGATGCGAACCCGGCTGTTCGCTCATCACCAAAATCGGCACCTCGAAACCGGCGTGGCGAAACTCAACTCCTTCTTCGGCAAAGGCTACACACAGTCCGACCGCGCCCGCATCTAGCGCCGCCGCGGCAACTTGAATTGATCCGTGGCCATAAGCATTTGCCTTTACCACGGCCCACATCTGTTGCGGATGTACATGGGCGCACAAAGTGCGAACATTGCGTTGCAAAGCCGAGAGATCGATGTCGGCCCACGCCCAGCGCTGAGGCATCATCGCAGTTGAATATTTTCGCTAAGCCGCTGCAACAACTGCCACGGCAACTTGCGCCGTGTGGGAAAGCGAAACATACCAACTGGCAATTCCCCTTGCCGCGGCCAGTTCGCGGGCTCGGCCAGTTACCAACAGAACTGGTTCACCCGAGTCGCATCGCGCGATTGATACATCGTGTAGATCAAAGGCACCAAGTCCCACGCCCAGAACCTTCATGGTCGCCTCGCGCACCGCAAATCGAGCCGCCAGACTGGGGGCCGGATCCGATTTGGAACTCACGCTGCCAATTTCGCTCTGGGTAAACATCCTCGCCCGAATCGAGGGCGTGCGTTCGAGTACTCGCCGGAAGCGATCGATATCGACTGCATCAATTCCTATACCAAGCATGGATGTCCTTACGCGCGCCAGTGATCCGCCATCTCGCTGATTGGCAAGATAAGCAAATCGGCAACTGGAACTTCCGCCAGTCGGTCTTCACGGAACGACCCCTCGGTTTCCGTGACCCAGTCCACTAGTCGCGTATATCGATCGTCGTATCCCTGCAGCACGTTACGCATCGTGGCAGCCGGCAGGCGTTCATGGAACAACACATGTAACAGCGTGATTCCCGTGGTGACCGAACCTTTGATCTCGGGAATGAAAATGACCGTTCGCGCATCTCGACGACCTCGTGCCACCAATACCTCTTGCTCACTGACGACCCGATTCTTGGTACCGACGAGGGAACTATTGCGCTCCACGCGGGACTCCAATTGGCGCGAAATGCCCCCGCGGTCGACGATGCTCACGGTTGCGGTCTTGGCATTGATGTCACCTTCGATGCGATAGCGGGTGAAGCCCACCACCGATGACACCGCGGCGTCCAAGTCGGCGATGACTTTCAGCGTGCGATAGGAGAGCCGATCCCGCGAGACACCTGCCTTGAGCACGGATTGCACGAGCGCCCGATCGAGCAGACCCTCGTCGCTGCGGGAAATGCCAACCGTAACCGTCTTAGCCTGATCCTTGATCGCGTCCACGGGACGCGTCAGTTCGTCAATCGATCGAGTCAGTGCAGATGTGACGTCATCGAGGAGAGCCTCCGGTGTCCCGACCTTTCCCGAGTCGCGTTGATACGACTGCAAGGGATCGCCCGACATGACATTGCGCAACATCGTCACTACCTTCACCGCGGTTGACGCTTCAAGATTGCCGTCGTAATTTCCCGTGGTTAAGGCGTCAAAGAAACGCCCCGCCGGCATGCCGATCCCTGCGCGAACTTTGACCAACAGTTGACTTCCGACTCCACCGAGCTCGACGACATGTTCGATAACTTCGCGAGCCTCGCGCAGTGGTCTCGCCAGTGCGTCAATTGCTAGGGCGGATTCATAGCCAAATATGTGCCCGACCATGACGCTCAACACAAACGCCATGCGCGAATCAACCTGGGGAACCGCGATCACCGCGGCGGCGGCATCAAACCTTTGTTCACCTTCCGTGGCAATCACAATGGGAAGCGCCTTGTGGGCGCGATAAATCGCGATCTCCTTGGCAACATCCGTGGCGTTGCCTTCGAGAAGTCCGGTTGCACACACGATGATCAGCGGCTCACATGACAGGTCAATGTGTTTCTTGTCCTCTGTGGTGTCACACGAGATCGACTTGTAACAAAGTTCCGAGAGTTTGATGCGCACCTCTTCGGCGGCAACCGAGTTGAAACCGTTGCCAACTACCGTCCAGTATCTTCGGGCGGGGGCAAATTGATGGGCGGCATCTGCAATTTGCGGACGCAAGGCGAGAACCTTGGTGAGAGCCTCTGGAATCGTTCGTAGGGCGACCAATAAGCGATGGCGTTCGTCATCACTTCCGGTACCCATCGCCTCCGAAAATGCGCAGGCCAGCAACACGCCTGCGGCCACCTGCGAATAGAAGGCCTTCGTACTTGCCACGCTCATTTCCACGTCGCGTCCGTCCGATGTGTACAACACGCCGTCGGCCTTGGCGGCAAGATCGCTTCCTCGGCGATTGACAATTGCCACCACTGAAGCTCCCCGCGCCCTTGCTAGGTCGACGGTCCGATTGGTATCTGTAGTGGTGCCGCTCTGGGAGATGGCGACAATCAAGGTGTCGGACATATCGAGACTCAACTGAAAGCCAGACAATTCGGTGGCGGGTAATGCGTCCACTAATACATTGCGATCTACCAGCGTGCGCAAAATCTGGGCCAAACTCTGTCCGGCGATTGCCGCCGTTCCTTGACCAATCACCCGAATGCGACCAAAACTACGATTGGACAACTTGCCCATCACGTCTTGGGGGATCACGGATGTGTCGAGAACGGCGCGCAAGACCCCGTCGGTTTCCACGATCTTGCCGCGAAGGGTCTTGCGAAAACTCTGCGGTGCTTCATTCATTTCCTTCAAAAAGAAGTGCCTGTGTGAACCGCGGTCGATGTCTCGGGTGGTCACCTCTGCTTGGACTACGTCGTTGTCAACCAGAGAAATGTCATTGCCGCTATACGTCATAAGGCGTATGCCGGCGAGCTCTCCTGCACGGTCGCCATCGAGAATCACAATTTGTCCGCGACTTGACGGCACGCCGATGTCGGCCGGCAATTCTCCATCCATCCGGATGTAGTGCATTGTCTCTTCCACCACTCCGTATGGTTCGCTGGCGACAATAAATCTGTCTTCGGCAAGACCGACATAAATGCCCTGACCACTCCCGCGAAGCGCAAGCAACACTTTGTTGGGCTGCTCGGCGCACGCGGCCGCTATTGCCACCGAACCTTCAAACGTGGCAACGGTCGCCCGAAATGCTTCCGTGAGGTCATCCAACGTTGTCAAATTTCGCGCGACCATTGCCGGAATTACCTTGGCATCCGTTGTTATCGGTTCGGCAAATTTCAGGTCATTGCCAACCCTGATGTCGGCATGATTATCGACGTCACCATTCAGCGCCGCTACTACATACGGTGAATTAGCCGTTGCTCTAAGTTCTTCGCTGTTGACCGGATGAGCGTTGGGCTCGGAAATAATACCCACGCTCGCCCATCGCGTATGGCCCAATACGGCGACTCGACATCCCGGTTGACTAAGCAGCATGCGCAACAGTTCATCTTCGACAACTTCACTGCGCATTACCCGCGTATTGTCACCGAGTTCACCTATTTCCGCAGCCGCTTTGTACACGAATGACCATGCTCTGTCATCGCTTGGACCGACACGAACCGAACCCGATCCGAACAGATCATCTTTCAGTCGACCGGCAAGCAGCGGCACCACTCGGTCGTCGGTTGGCAAAATTCCGTGGCCCCAGACCATCACATGCACACCAGCCGAATCGCGACCCCGGACTTCCATTCGATCGATTGCCGAAAACGCCTGCTGAATTGCGTAGTACCCACAGCGCGAACTCGCGCTCGCATCCTTACCGGCAAGCGCATCCACGAGTCGAGCCGTGCGCAATCGATCGTTACGTAGCGACCAGCAAGCATCGCGCAATGCAATGAGTTCGTTGCTACTGCGTTCAACTTGCGACGTCGAGAAACCAACCAGTGCCTCTAGTGACTTTTCGGAATTTGCGGCCAGTGCCTCGAGTTGATCGACCCGGGCGATGATTGCTGCCGCCACTTCAAGGTTGTAAGCAAGGGCAATTTGGCCAGCATCGCCGCGCAGTGCGGTATCGACATCTTGGATTCGCGCGGCAGACATCGCGATGTCACCCGCCGTCGCCGCGGCCACCGAGGCGTCCAATTGAGCGATCAGGTCACCAATAATCGGCACCGAACGTTGAGTCGGACGAGTGACTACACAAACGATCCCACACATGATGTCTAGGCT
>CAYGOJ010000050.1:0-10057 GCA_964351545.1 uncultured Acidimicrobium sp. | reverse complement strand
ATCCAATTGTCGCCGGTGCGGCGTGGGGCAAAGTGCGTGCGCTAATCAACGATCGCGGAGAGCAAATAAAGGAAGCCGAGCCTTCCTTGCCCGTGCAAGTCCTCGGGTTGTCGGCAGTTCCCGCCGCGGGAGACGAATTTCGTTCGGCTCCAAATGAAAAGACAGCGCGCACAGTGGCTGAGTCTCGCGAACAGAGGTTTCGCACACTCAATCAACGCGGTGATGCCCGAGTACAGCGCGGAGTCAAACTCGAAGACATTTTCACCCAAATTCAAGCGGGCGAGGTCGCCACCTTGAATGTAATTGTCAAGGCCGACGTTCACGGATCGCTAGAAGCGGTGACCGAAAGCCTGCGCAAACTTGAGCGCGATGACGTGCGGGCAGCGTTTGTCCATCGTGCCGTCGGCGCGATCACCGAAAACGACATCACCCTGGCCGCCGCCACCAACGCAACTCTCATTGGCTTCAATGTTCGACCCGACCGCAAAGTGCGTGAACTCGCCGAGGCAGAGGGCGTCGAGATTCGAACCTACGAGATCATCTACAAGCTCATCGAAGATATTGAAAAAGCGATGAAGGGTATGCTCAAGCCGGAGTTTGAAGAAATTGTCACCGGTGAGGCCGAGGTTCGAGAACTATTCCGAGCGCCGAAGATCGGTGCGATCGCCGGTTGCTTCGTTCGCACGGGAGTAATCACGCGAGGTTCTAAAGTTCGCTTTTTGCGCGACGGAGCAATTATCTGGAAAGGCTCGATCTCGTCTCTACGCCGGTTTAAGGAAGATGCGCGCGAGGTCAGGGAAGGGTTCGAGTGCGGAATTGGCCTTTCCGACTTCCAGGATCTGAAGCAGGGTGACATCATTGAAACCTATGATCTGCGCGAGATTTCACGCGAGTAACCTTCGCGGTGATGGATCAATTGATCTCGGGAATCATTTGAAGTGAAAGTCGTCTATTCAGCAAAACATTTGCTGCACAATCCCGAGGTCGAAATGGAGAAGTCGACGGCGCACTCGCCGTTTGAACATTCCGGTCGGGGCGAAGCGATTCGTGAGGTATTGGCAGCCGATGAGTCAATGACAATGGTGTCGCCAATCGAGTGGGGGACGGCCCCAATCGATGCCGTGCACAATCCAGGTCTGGCGCGCTTTCTTTCCACCGCGTGGTCCGACTATCAGCGAGATGTTGGTCCGAGACGTGAAGTGGTTCCAGACTTCTTCTACCGAACCTCTCTGCGCGAAGGCATGCGACATGGAATGGAGCCCGAGGCAATCAACGGAAAACTTGGGTGGTGGTGTTTTGAAACCACGACTCCGCTCACAGAAGGAAGTTTTGAGGCTGCTCGCGGCGCGGTCGATACCGCGCTCAGCGCCACCGAACTTGTGTTGAACGGAGAGCGCGCAGCCTATGGCCTTTGTCGGCCACCCGGTCACCATGCGACCTCCGATTTGTATGGCGGTTATTGCTTTTTCAATAATGCCGCCATTGCCGCCAATCATGTGGCCACAACTACCGCTTCGAAGGTCACGATATTGGATGTGGACTACCACCACGGCAATGGCACCCAGCAAATTTTCTACTCTCGCGACGATGTGCAGTATGTGTCGCTACACGGCGATCCTCGTCGGGCCTATCCGTATGTGACCGGCTTTGCCGACGAGACCGGTACGGGACGTGGATTGGGGAGCACACTGAACATACCTCTGGCCGCCCGCACCGACGACGATCACTATCTCTCTGCATTGGCAACCGTGTGTGAATCAATTATGGCATTCAAGCCATCGCTGCTCATTGTCTCTCTTGGACTAGATACTTTCATTACGGATCCGATCTCCGATCTTTCGCTGACGACTGACGGCTTCTTTCGCTCTGGTGCCCTCGTGCGCAGCCTCGGAATACCGACGGTGGTATTGCAAGAAGGCGGATACGACATCAACGCACTCGGTTTCAATGTGCAGGCATGGCTGCACGGACTCGAAGGTATTAACTAAGAAGACTTCATGTCGGCCAGAACTTTTTGCCAACGCTGTGGGTCGCTTTTGTACGGTGCATAAAAACTCATTCGATGAATGACATCGCCGTAACGCTTGTGCAATTCCGGAGCAATCTGTTCCGGCTCGCCCACCACGGCAAATGTATTTAACATCTCGTCGCTGATCAGATCACCCATGGCCTGCCACTGTCCCTGCTTCGACATTGCATTGAGTTGGGAATGCACGTCATTCCAACCGTGCAGTTCAAGAACACCGCGGTAGGAGGGAGTCGAACCGTAGAAGGCGATTTGTTGCTTGGTCGAATTAGCGGCAAATTTGATCTCGGCCGAGGTCGTCCCAGTGACGACAAAACTTGGTCCGACAATTTCGAATCCGTCCATGGTCTTGCCGGCTTTGGCCCGACCCCGCTGCAGCGCAGGGATCGTGACCTCTCGCAGGTATTTCTCGGTTGTGAATCCGTGGCAGATGAACCCGTCACACACTTCCCCTGCAACTTCGGTCATCAATTCGCCGACGGCGGCAAGAAATATGCGGGGAACTCCCCACTCGCTATTGTCGCCACGATCGGGAGTAAAAAACGGGGTCATCAAAGTGTGTCGATAAAATTCTCCTCGAAACTCCAACTTGGCTCCGGTCATCCAGGTATCCCAAATTGACCGAATCGCCAGCACCATCTCACGCATCCGTGCCGCCGGTTGACTCCACTCCATGCTGAATCGCTTGGTAATGTGCGGCTTAATTTGACTGCCTAGACCCAGAATAAATCGACCGCGCGAAAACGACTGCAAGTCCCAGCCGATATGTGCCAGCGTCATTGGATTGCGGGCGAATGCAACCGCAATTGAAGTTCCAAGATCAATTTTCTGCGTGTGTTCCGCAGCAAGCAACAACGGAAAGAACGGATCATGTGCGGTCTCGGCGGTCCATCCTCCGCTGTATCCCGTTTGCTCAAGATCGCGCGCCGAAGTGCCTGCGCTATGGAGATTGAGCGAAATTCCACCGTCGATTTTCATTGCTGGATTGGACTTCGGTAGTTACATCATGAGTGGCTGTAAATCGTCGACGGGATCGACGATCGAGGTGGGAAGTTCGCTGAATTTCACATAGTCGACGCTGATTTTGGCCGCTGTCTCCAGCAATAAAGGCAGGAATTCGTCGCGCAATTGATCAACCGATACCTCCGCAACGAGGACTGGCGTGTTCAAAGTCGCCGCGGTTCGTCCGTGGGCATCGGCAATTGGAACGGAAAGTACGCGAATTCCAAATGACAGGCGTTCGTCGCTGATCGAATAACCCTGACGCCGAACCTGGGGCAATATGACAGACAACTCTTCGTCGGATCTACTCGTTCTCGCCTTCATCACAGATCTTGTTGGCAGTGAAAGTGTGTGTCTCAACTCTTCCTCGCCGAGATCGGCAAGGAAGACATCTCCCATTGACGTGCTGCGCAGCGGGCTGAGTGTTCCTACGCTCATCGTGAACGTGAGAACCTTTGGTCTGGTAACGCCGGCCACCAAAACACTGTCGGATCCGTCGAGTTGCGAAATTGAGCAACACTGATCGGTGATCTTGACGAGCTCTTCCATATGCGGACTCGCGATATTCCACATGCCACGCGCCGAGATATACGCCATGCCAAGGTCGATGACACGCGGGGTAAGCGCAAAGCCGGAAGGGTCACTTCGCACATATCCCAAGGATTGCAGGGTAAGCAACAGGCGGTGTGCTGTCGGTCGGGCAAGACCGGTCTTGACCGCAACCTGGGCGGACGACATGATCGGTGTCGTGATGGAAAAGGCTTTTATAACTTCCAGTCCGCGGGCGAGGGCTTCAACGTAGTCTTTATTGACTTCCTTCGCCACGATTCCCCCAACTGCATTTTCTAGTCAAGGTTCAATTTATCAGGCGATAAATTCCCTCACGAATCCGCTTGATTTTCGCGCAGAAACTGTTCCAATTCGGCTGCTAGTTCGTCGCCGCTCGGCAACGGCGCTCCGCCAAAACCTGTGGTGAGGGTGCCGTTTCCGCTATGCGACTCGTCAAATTCTCGCTCGAGTTGCAAGAGCATTGCCGCGTGTTCGGGATTGGCGCGCACGAGTTGATCTAGACGCTCGCGTTGCAAAGTTGCCTGCTGGCGAATGTCGCTCATCGCCAGGGTTATCTCGCCAGAGTCACATACCGCGCCGAGAAGTGCTGCGGAGGCCGCGGGATATGCCATTGATGCCACATAGTGCGGCACCTGGGCCCACAGTCCGAGTGCCTCAATGTGTCGTTTTGCCAAGGCATGTTCGAGGGCCGCCTCCATCCCTGCTGGAACATCGACCGAACTTTTCAGATAGGGAAGTGACGCAATGAGATCGGCAGAAGGCGAACTGCACGAAACTTGAACGGCCCTGGTGTGTGGCGTGGCAATCGGATACGCACCGATGCCGAGCATTCGCCAAACGCCAAGTTCAACCGCCAGACCACCGACCACGTCTGTAAAGTGCTGCCAGCGGTTGTCTGGTTCAGGACCCGTAAGTAAGAGCACCGGCTTCCTATCGATGTCATATCCAAGAAGCAACTGCGGGGCCGACCAGGTGAGTTTGGTATTTATTCCGTCGCGAAGTTCCATGGTCGGTCGCCGTGCTCGAAAGTCTATGAACTCATCGGCATCAAAAGTGAGGAGAACCTTGGCGTTCGTGTCAGCGATTATTATTTCCATCGCGGCGGCGGCGGCCGCACTGGCATCGATCCAACCTGAAAGCATCACCACCATCAGCGACCGATCGAGTCTTGGTAGCACCGACCCGAATTCGGTACTTATTTCGTACGAACTGCTCATGGCGACTGTCAGTGTAGGCGTGCCAAAAGTGTTTCTGCATGTGCCGCTGCGGCGTCAACTTGCATTTTGAATGGCTCGAGTTCGGCAGCGTTTCGCTCTCCAAGTGCGCCGCCTAGATAGCGCGCATATACGCCTTCGATGATGCAGGCGTACTTCCAAAGCGCAAACGCGATGTAGAAATCAAGTTGCGATAAGTCACGACCGGAGATCGTCGCGTATCGCTTGACCAAGTCGTCGCGATTTAAAAATCCTGGAGTTCTCGTTGATTGGTATGCCGCCACCATCGCGTTGTCGTCCGGTCCGGTCCAGTACACCATCAGCAAGCCAAGGTCAGCGAGCGGATCGCCAAGGGTGCAGATTTCCCAATCTAAAACAGCTGCAAGTTCTCCTGAGGGGGAGACAATGCAATTGTCGAGGCGATAGTCGCCGTGAACAATTGCTGCCTTTCCCTGCGGCGGGATTCGAGCCAGCAAGTGGTCGTGGACCCTATCGATAGCGCCCAATCCCCTTGTTTTCTGGGCGTTCCATTGGCCATACCAGCGCTTGAGCTGACGTTCGATGTAGCCATCGTGACGAGCCAGATCATGCAAGCCGACCGCGTCGATATCGACGGCATGAAGTGCCGCCATTGTGTCAATGAGTGATTCACTGGCTCGCGTTCGGATCTCAGGAGAAACCAGTCTTTGCGCACTCTGCTCATCGCGAACAATGAGACCATCGACAAAATCCATGACATAAAACGGAGCGCCGTTGACGGTTGGATCGTCGCACAATCCCAATGCCGGTGCGACGGGCACCACCGAGTCGCGTAACGCAGAGATAATGCGGTGCTCGCGAGTCATGTCGTGTGCGCTTGCCAGGGCATGACTTAGGGGTGGGCGTCGGAGTACCATTCGCCGACCGTGTGAATCTACGACACAATATGTGAGATTGGAATGACCGCCAGCTATCACATCGAATGTGAACGGAGCAGTCACGCCTCGCACATGACTAGACAACCACCGGCTTACGCGATGGCGGTCGATTCCCTTGATTTCGTCGGGCTCATGAACCTGTGGCATCACCCTGAAACCTAGCGACAAGTCGCCGAGCCCGTTCCCAGTGGTGAAGTTGGCGGTAGCGTGGCGAACGTGTCAATCGACGTCACCGACGCAACATTTCAACAAGAGGTTCTAGACCGATCCATGACCACGCCGGTCATTGTCGACCTGTGGGCGCCTTGGTGTGGGCCGTGTCGAACTATTGGCCCCATTCTTGAACGGCTCACCGATGCCACCAACGGCAACGTGGTGCTGGCCAAGGTCAATGTAGATGAAAATCCGCAGATATCGGGAGCGTTTCAGGTGCAGTCAATTCCCGCTGTGTATGCGATGAAGGATGGCAAGGTGTTGAATCACTTCATCGGCGCCGAACCCGAACATGTCATCGAGGCATTTGTCAGTTCGTTAGTGCCGGCAACCAGCGCAGAGTCTGTGGCATCGCTGGTCTCCCGTGGTGACGAAGACTCGCTGCATGCGGCGCTCGTCCTCGAACCAAAAAATGAAGATGCTGTCGTGGCATTGGCCAACCTATTGATCGCCCGCAACGCGATCACCGAAGCATTCGAGATTTTGGCACGGGTGCCCCAAACCGCGCGGGTCGCCGTTGTGCTGGCCGAAGCTCGACTTGCATTTCAACCCAGTGATGACTTCGACTCTCAACTTGCCGAATTACTACCGACCGTCAAAACAGACGAACTGGCCCGCGCTAAATATTTAGAAATTCTTGACCAGATGGGCCAGCTGGATCCACGTACCGGTCCGCATCGGAAGAAATTTACAGCACAACTTTTCTAATTCGCTCGCCAACATTGGCACACATCGTCGGTGATGGTTTACTGGCGACGAATCCGAACTTACGTGGCCGACTTTGTGGACTGGATCGGCATCGGTCGAATTGTGACCACTGTAGGGGGAGTCGGAATCGTTTTAGCAGGAGCATGGTGGGTGATGCGCACGCCGCCATTTCCAGTTGAGTCAAGGATTCCTTTTGCGTCGTCAACATCGACACTTGGAAGTGAAAGTTTCTCATCTGCCCCGATTTCTCCAGCTTCAACGATTCCATCAACGATCATGGTGCATGTCGCCGGCGAGGTAGTGCATCCCGGAATAGTTGTTATCGCTTGGGGATCCCGCGTGATTAATGCTCTCAGCGCCGCTGGTGGACCAACCTCGCGGGCAGATCTGAACTCGGTGAATCTGGCCGCCCCACTCGTCGATGCTGCCCAGCTCTACATTCCCCGTCGCGGCGAAGTAGCAAAGCCATCGCCGAATCGACCACGGCCCGGCGTGAACTTGCCGCCTCCCTTATCAAGTGCCGTATCTGAAACCACGGGTGACCCTCAAACAATTGATGTAAATATCGCAACCGAACAGCAACTCGATGCATTGCCGGGTATCGGCCCATCCACGGCCCGTGCGATTGTTGCCTATCGGTTACTCCACGGGCCGTTTGCGAGAGTCGAAGACCTACTCAATGTGCGCGGAATTGGACCGGCAAAACTAGAGGCCCTCATCGGGCTCGTTCGGGTGTGAGTTTTAGAACGCGCCGAGAACAAATGCTGCAACACCAATGGCGAGAATTGTGCCGGCCCACACGCCAATGGCCAGCGGCTGAAATTCCTTTCTCCACTCTGACCAGTCCACGATCGCATTGCGCGATGCCCGGACGGCCGCGAAATATCCAATGGCCCACCACACTCCGGCGCTGGCGAACACGGCGATGAGAATTCGACCGGCCTCGGTAATGGCTGGAATTCCCGACAGCGCAAGGGCCGGTAGCGCCGCGTTAATGACCAGAAATCCGATTACTCCGGCGACTGGACCAGGGATCCAGATCAGAATTGCTCCAAATACCGCCATCCCGGCGGCAATTGCAACGGCTACGAGTCCGCCTCGTTTTCGGATGCGATGGCGATTGTCGGTTATCCCATCGGGAACGATTCCATCCGAAACTCGCAGTGGGTGAGTTGATGGCGTCATGAATCAATTCTACGAGGTAGCTAGCACCAAGGTGCGGCACAAGTTTCGCGAGCATCGCCCGGCGCTTGTTGCAGTACTCCTTTTTATTGTCACTCGCTGGTGGTGGGTGATCGAGGGAGTTGTTCCCTTCTTTGGAAATCGCGTCATGTCGATTCTGCTAGCCGGTGTCGCAGTCGTCGTGACCGCCAATTTCCGTGCCGCCCATATGTTGGTCATTGGCGTGACGGTGGCGATTGTGTTCGTTGGCGCGTCGGGCGCACAGAACTCTTGGCGGCATTCCACCCCAGAGTTAATTGGGTCGTACAGCGGCCCGGCAATACTTCGATCCGATCCAGAGCAATTCTTTGGCGGGCAACGCGTGGTACTCGAAATTGGCGGTAAGCGCTTTGAGACAATTGCCTATGGTCCGTCGGGTCGCCGCCTGCGAACGCGATTGATGGGTGAAGTGGTATGGGTCGAAGGAATTCGATCGAGTGTGCGAGCAGATCGAACGAAGTGGTTGGCGCCTCGCCACGTCGTTGGAACTTTCTCGCTTACGTCAGTGTCTGAGCACGCGAGTTTTGGTTCGCCACTGTTTCGGAGCGTAAATCGAATTCGCCGTGTGTTGATCCGCAGCGCCGAAGTGATGCCCGATTCGGAGGCGGCGCTGTACCTCGGTTTAATCATCGGCGACGATCGAAATCAACCTGAGTCCATGCGAATTGCGTTTCGATCAGCGGGTTTAGCACATCTGGTTGCGGTGTCGGGACAAAACGTCGCCTTTGTGTTGATCGTTCTGAGTCCACTATTTCGACGGTTACGAACTTGGTGGCGGCTTGCTGCGACAGTTGCGGTGCTCGGGTGGTTTGTGTTGCTGACACGAATTGAACCGTCGGTTCTTCGAGCGGCGACGATGGCCGGGCTATCGGCCATCGGCTTTGCGCGTGGACTCAAAGTATCTGCGCAGAATTTGCTTGCACTTGCCGTCGTCGTTTTGCTGGTCATCGATCCGATGCTGGCCTGGTCGGTCGGTTTCCTGATGTCGGTCGGTGCTACAACTGGGCTCATTGCCATTGCGCCGCGCTTGTCTCGGCAACTGGTTCAAGTAGGAGTTCCAATCTGGTGCGCTCGACCATTGTCGATAACGATTGGAGCCCAACTTGGCGTGATGCCGATCAGCGTGCTTGTCTTCCACAGTGCACCGATAATTGGGATTCTCGCCAACCTCTTGGCGGTACCAGTGGCGGGCTTTGTGATGCTGACGGGTTTGCCCCTCGGTTTGCTGTCGGCGGTACTGCCGGAACAACTGATCGCCCTCGTGATGTGGCCGATTGTCCTTGCGGTTCGTTGGGTGTGGTGGGTCGCGGTAATTGCCCAGCGAATTTCTCCGCACGGTGTGCACAATTTTTCCGTCTGGATGGCATTGGGGTTTTGCGTAATTGCGCGTTGGCGATATGTCCGCAATCGTTCTAAGTTTGGCTTACCGGCATGACAGAGTAGAGATGTGGCTGTTTATCTGATCACGGGCTCCGACGATCGGCTGGTTTCGGCTCGGCTTTCCGAACTTGTCGATCAGTTGATCGGCGCCGCGGATCGAGCCACGATGTATGAAAGTCACGACGCCGGGGCGGCCACGGCCGACGATCGCGATTTGGCGATCCGCAACGCCGTGGTTAGCGCCCAAACGCCATCACTCTTTGGCGATGCAAGAGTAGTTGTGCTGCGCGGAATTCACGAGGCGACCGTTGATCAACTCGGTCCGCTCGTCGAGTATTTGCGCGATCCACCTGAGTCGTCCCACTTAGTCGTTACCGCATCAGGAAAACTCGCCAAATCGACAACCGAGGCTCTCAAGAAATCCGGAGCAACGGTGTTGGCGACGGCCCCACCCGGTCGGCGCAGCGAACAGGTGCTGTGGTTCCATGAGCAATTCACGCAGGCCGGACTGAAGCTCGACACCGAGGCAATGAACAACGTGATCGACTGGCTTGGTCAAGATCAGGCGCGCCTGCCGTCACTCATCGATGTGCTGGTATCGGCATTTGGAACCTCCAAGAAACTACTTCCCGACGATATTCAGCCGTTTCTCGGCGAGCAGGGCAGCGTGTTGCCGTGGGATCTCACCGACGCAATCGATCGAGCAGATGCCGCCACAGCGCTGGCGATGCTTCGACGCATGATTCGGAGCGGCGAATATCACCCGCTGCAGGTGATGTCGCTGTTGCACAATCACTATGTCCGAC
>CAYGOJ010000049.1:0-10164 GCA_964351545.1 uncultured Acidimicrobium sp. | reverse complement strand
TGTGCGTTCAGCACCGACGACCGCGAACCCGACATGTTGCGCGATCTCGGACACATCAATCACTGCGCCCGACTGGCCACCGAGCATGGACTTTCCGATATCGACGCGCTGTTAATGGCTTCATTTTTTCCGGCGATGTATCACAATTTTTTCCATCTCGGTTCACTCGGGCCCGGATATCAGGCCGATGTACTGATTTTTGACAAACTTGCAGGCTTTCGCCCGGCTCGCGTCCTTCAGGCCGGAAGAGTAGTCGCGGAGAGCGGAAAAATTATCGACGGTGTCGTGCCGCAAGTTGTGGCACCAAGGCACCTGTACAACACCATTCGACTTCACCACACTCCCGTAGCGGAGGACTTCGTGCTGGATCACGATTCGGTTACGACGGCACGAGTGATTGGAATCACCGAGGGCAGCATTCGCACCCAGGACCTGATCCTCAACGTGCAGGATCTAAGCGTCGACATCGCCCGTATCGCCGTTGTCGAGCGCCATCATGCCACGGGCCGAATTGGGCTTGGATATGTGTCCGGTTACGGAATCAAACGCGGGGCGATTGCTTCGTCGGTGGCGCACGATGCGCACAACGTGATGGTCGTGGGAGCGCGCGACAAATCCGGGCCGCGCGACATGGCCGTTGCGGTCACGCGCGTCGCCGAATTGGGCGGCGGACAGGTCGTCGTGGTCGACGGCAAAGTGATCGCCGAGGCGCCACTGCCAATAGCGGGCTTGATGAGCGACATGCCACTGGCCCAAGTCGCGGCGCAACTCGACGAGGTGGTGCGGGCGGCGCACAGCTTGGGGATTTCCCTCAACGCGCCATTTATGACCCTGAGTTTTCTCGGCCTCTCGGTGATTCCAGACCTGCGGATCACCGATCACGGACTTATCGACGTCAATGCATTTGCAAAAGTTCCAGTCGGGGTGGTGTAGTACGAGTTCAAATGCCAAGGCCGACGAAAGTAATTGAACTCGTACTGCTAAAATACATAGTTCGATGCGAGCACTTACCATTGCCGTCGCCGGCTCGATCCTGCTTGCAACGACAGGCAGTGCGCTAAGCGTTTCGGCCGAGTCGCGGCCAGTCGTCACCTCCGCAATTGTCTCGACTCGTATCATCGGCACCTCCGTGCAGGGCCGTCCAATCGAGGCGATTCGGCGCGGGACACCGGGTGGCACGGTTGTGCTCGTCGTTGGTGTCATTCACGGCGACGAGGTGGCGGGCCTCAAGATCGTCGACCATCTGATGACCCTTCCCGTACCGGCCGGGATCGATCTGTGGTTGGTGCCCTCGATGAATCCCGACGGGGCCGCCAATGTCACGCATACCAATGCCAACGGCGTTGATCTCAACCGCAACTTTCCCTATCTGTGGAAGAAGATCTTTCAACTCGGAAATGAGCAATACTCGGGGCCGACTCGAGCATCCGAACCAGAGACTAAGGCGATGGTCAAATTCATTCGCGAAATTCAGCCGGAACTCGGCATCTGGTATCACCAAGATCTGTTCAGAATTTCACCCGGCACCGGTATCAATGGTCAACTACGGACCCGCTATTCGAAACAGACCGGGATTCCGCTTAAGAGCATTACCGGAGGAACTTACTGGGGAATTGCGGCAACATGGCAAAGAGCCTTGATTCCCGATTCGTATTCATTCGTGGTCGAACTTGGTCCGACGCCGGTGCGCCCCAAGCATCTCCTGCGCAATGCCAATGCGGTATTAAATGTTGCGTTACTGCGTCGCGCACTGAGCGGAAAGTAGTCGTTTAAACGAGATTGGTTAGCCCGATCAGTGACCGAAAGTCGTTCACCTCGTTGTACATGTGGGCGGACAGTCGCACATAGTTGTGCCCACCGACAGTCATGATCGTCGTCTCGGCCCTCAGTTCACGACTTGCCCGCCGAATCAAGTCATCCCGTTGCTGGCGGGTGAAGGCGGGCGTGAGCGGTAAGCGCACCATCCGCATCCAAGGTGCCTGCAGCGAATCCGGAATGTGTGGTTCGACTCCCCATGCGCTGCGCAAGAGCGTCGCTCCGCCGTCGACGACCATTCGGTTATGCGAATCGCGCTCGGAAAAACTCCATTGTTGATGAAACTCAATGGCGGCCGGAATCGCCAGATACGACGAGTAGTCATTGGTGCCCTGCCAGTCAAACGACTTTGGAAAACCGTCCTCGTATCCCCACGATGGCATCAGCGGAGCCATTAACGCAGCAACATCTGTATTGGCACAAACAATTCCGGCCGCCGGTCGGGGAGCGCACTGCCATTTATGAAAGTTGCCGACCCACACATCAAAACCGGTTGGCAAAGGGTATTCGAGCATGCCCGCGGCATGGGCGCCATCGATGACGATTCGAAGGCCCCGATACATCAGTCTCAACTGAGCAACAATTTCATCGACGGGGAGCAAAACTCCGGTGTCGGAAGTAATCAAATCCAGCACAACAATTGTCTGAGTATCCGATGCGGGAATCTCGGCAGAGATTCGCGTGGCGATGAGATCGGCCGTTATCTCGTGCGGATACGCCACGGTGACTGTACTGAGGGTGGCGCAGCTTCGGTGGGTCACTCGTTGCAATGCGAGATGGATGCCACCGTAACCGAGCGATGTGGCCACAATATGGGCCGGTCTGCAATTGGAATTGGCGTCGTCAACAAGAGCCTGCACCGCGGTAGTCATGCCTAGTGACGAATTTGGTACGAAGGCAAACAGATCATCTGCGACGCCTAAACAACGAGCCGTGGTTTGGCGTGCCGCTATTAGCCGGTCGGGCAATTCGTTGCGATACCAACTATTGGGGTTGGCGTGGGCACGATGTTGATATTCAACCTGAATCGCTTGGACTTCGCGTGGTACGGCGCCAAATGAGCCGTGATTGAGATAGAAAACTTCTGGGTCCATGCTCCAGAGCGAAGCGAAAGTGTTTCGACTCACTCGCGAAATTCGTCGGACGAATAGGCCGTGAGTCGATCGGCGCGATGATGGGTATCGATGTAACGAATCGTCCCGCTACGGCTACGCATCACAAGGCTCTGCGATCTGGCGCCGTATGCGTCGTAGCGCACGCCGCGCAAAAGTTCGCCGTCGGTTACTCCGGTGGCGGCAAAAAACACATCGTTGCCCCGAACCAAATCATTGGTGGTCAGAATTTTAGAAAGGTCGTAACCACAGGCGATGGCGTTATCTCGTTCTGCATCGCTACGGGGATACAACCGTCCCATAATTTCTCCGCCCATCGCCTTCAGCGCGGCAGCCGCAATGACGCCTTCTGGGGTTCCGCCGATACCCATCAAAATGTCAACACCCACCCCTGGCGATGCCGCCGCGATTGCGGCAAAAATGTCACCGTCACTGATCAGTCGGATCCTTGCCCCCGAGGCACGCACCTCGGCGATGAGATCGTCGTGACGATCGCGCTCAAGAATCATCACCGTCAACTCATGCAGGGTCTTCTTCATTGCCTTGGCGACTTCTTTGAGATTTTTCGTCGGGGTGGCATTGAGATCAATCGCCGAGGCCGCCTCTGCACCTACTGCAATCTTTTCCATATAAACGCACGGCCCCGGATTGAACATCGAGTCGCGCTCGGCGACCGCAATGACAGACAACGCATTCCCGCGACCGAGAGCGGTGAGCGTTGTTCCGTCAATGGGGTCGACCGCGACATCGGCTTTGGATCCCGATCCGTTGCCCACCTTTTCGCCGTTGAACAGCATCGGGGCTTCATCCTTTTCACCCTCGCCGATAACCACGATGCCATCCATGTTCACCGTGTCAAGCACGTTGCGCATTGCGTCAACCGCGGCGCCATCGGCCGACAATTTGTCGCCGCGACCAACCCACCTGGCGGCGGCTAATGCGGCGGATTCGGTTACCCGAACCAACTCCATCGCTAGGTTGCGGTCCGGGCGTTCGCGCAATGTCATCGCCAACGAATCTAGTCGCCACCTTCTCGACCCCAGAATGTCGTGGCAGGCTTTACGTTTCGCCACCAAGAAGTAGCGTTTCGCATATGAGCGAGTGGAACCCACGCGACCCGGAAACGGAGTCTGTGCGTTATGACCTATCGGAGTGGTCAATTAACCAACGCGCCGAAATCGCCGCCATGCTCGCCGACGCCACGATCTCCCACACGTGGGATGGCGACGAACTGCTCATTCCGGTCGATGACGAAGCCCAGGTAGATGCAATTCTTGACGAGATCGAAACGCCAACTGCGGGCCGCGAATCACCAACGCTGCAGGGTGACGAGCAACTCACCGAGTATGAACTCGATGAGTGGAGTCAATTGGAGCGCGAAAATTTATCCCAGATGCTCAATGAGTTCAATGTCGCGTTTCGTTGGGAAGGCGATGTGTTGCTGGTGCCTACGACATCCGAAGATGAGGTGGACGAGTGTCTCGACTCTCTGGAAAAGGGCGGGGTAGTGATTGTCGACGACGACGCGACTCCACAGGCAAGTACCGAGACACTGCGAACGCTGTTTAATGTTGCGCAGCGTTTACAGCGCAACCCAGTCGATGCAGATGGACTGACACTGTTGACGATTCTCTTGGAAGATATTGAGTCGCACCGCTCACCACGGAATGTTCCTCCGTCGGTGTGGCGCCAGGCAACAGATATTGCCGACCAACTCGCGTCCGCACTCGCCGACGAAAACCAACCCGATGAGTTGACGGCGATTGATCTCGCCGGTCGCCTGCATGCCGTGTTGCGTCCGCACGTCTAGCCGTGTCCGGTGAAATTCTTGCCGAATTAGAAATTTGGCATTCGCGACCGATCACGCCCACACGACGAATATCGCTGGGCAATCTCGTACTGCCAACGAGTCCGTCACCTGGCTTTGGCGGGCTGCTGCTCGGAGCGGTGATGTCGGCGCACATTGTCGATGTTGATGACGAACTTGTTCCCGATGTGCATCGACTGATCACCCAAATCAAGAATGATGATCGTATCTTGCAACCGCGTCTGCGTCATCGCTATCAGATCGATCGCCATGGATTGTCACGAAGTGTGCACCGACTGAGTGGCCAGGAAGACGAACTGCAATTTCATTTCGAATCGTCTGGCTCACCTTTGCAACAAGTTCTGGGTTCGGTCTACGCACTTGAACGACTTGCCCTGAATGCACGAGAGCATCTTGCGCCGTTGCTGCACAAGTCAATGAAATGGCGCGGACCGATCGGGCCATCGTTTATTTCATTCATCGCTGGCAGCGGAGCCACATCGCTATCGGCGCTGGCCGACCCGCGCGCATGGGCGCTCGATCTGTTGGGGTTTCCACCCGGCACGGTCAAGCCAAGCAAGAAAGAGGTCCAGGTGCGCTTTCGTGAGACGCTTCGCCAGGTACATCCCGATCACGGCGGTACGCACGACACCGCTGCCCACAGCATCAGCGAACTCGGTGAGGCTCGACGCGTGCTGTTGTACATGTGACAGTCCGTGGGTTGGTGTTATTTCCGGGTGCCGGAAGTTCGAGCGAACAATCCACATTGGTGGCAATAGATCACGCCGTGTTACCTCTGCCCACCTTTCGCCGTGACTTTCCCTACCGCCGTGCCGGGCGCAAGATCCCTGACCGAGCCCAGGTGCTGGTGCAATGCGTCATCGACGAGGTCCGCGCGGTTGCCAAACTGCTCGAGTGTCCAACTACTGACTTGGTTATTGGCGGCCGCTCAATGGGCGGGCGAATGTGCACGATGGCGCTCGTCGAAGAAAGCGGTGGGTTCTCAGTCGGTGGAGTGATCTGTGTTTCATACCCGCTCCATCCACCCAAGAAACCACATCAGTTACGGGTCGAACACTTGCCCAGAATGCAGGTTGCCAGTCTGTTCGTCAGCGGCACTCGTGACGAGTTCGGCACGCCAGACGAACTCGTCACACAACTGGCGGCATTACCGATAACGCCAACGATTGAGTTCATCGACGGCGGTCGTCACGAACTCAAGGGGCACGACGATCGGGTCGGCGCGATCATCAAGCAGTGGCTATTGACGCTGCAGTAATTCGTCGGCGGGGTTGAGTTCCTCCAATTCGCGATGGGCGGTCTCGGGGTACATGACCAACACAAGAACGGCCACCAATATTGGACCAATTGCCAGAACACTCATCACCGCTCCGTAACTCGAACCGCGATCAATAAACGTCCCGCACAGCAGCAGGCCGACGCTTCCCCCGATGAGAGATGCGGTGGTGATGAACGCCGAGGCGATGTTGCGGTGTGCGGTGGGGAAGAGCTCGCTACGAAATACCGACATCGCCGGATAGGCGAGGGCAAATGAAATTGCGCCGCAGAGCGCGGCCACCCACATCCCAACTCCCTGCACATTGAACGACACCGCAATAAGTACGGCCCCGATGGGGATCGTGATCGCCGCCAGGGTTTTGCGACCGCGCCTGTCGGCGATGCGCCCCCCGATCAACAACCCGATCGAGGCCGGGCCAGTCGTAGCGACCGTAAATAGAGCCACGAATGTTGGCGAGTATCCACGCACATCTTTGAGGTAGCGAATCTGAAATACCGATGCTGCGGCGATGAATACGTTCACCAGTATTGCCACCGCGATCTGCAACATCAGTCGCTGCGGAACAATATGTGCGTGCACGGACGGGTCGTCACGAAGCGACGAGTCAAGCGATCGCTCGTGGAGCGACTCAAATCGCCGTGTCTCTGGCAACCGACGCGTGATCACCGCGGCCACAATTATCCAGGCCAACCCGATGGCGTAGATGTATCGCCACGATGTGAGTGAGATACCGGCCAGGGGAATTGCCGATACCGCGGTTCCGGCGCCGAATCCTGCGGCTATGGCGATCACGCTGAGAGCAAATGCGCGAGTGTCGTTGGACATTTCCTCTATGGCAAAAACGATGATAAATATGTTCAGGGCTAGTCCGAGTGGTCGGCCAATCGCCTGAGTAATGACGAGAAACATAAAGTTCGGCGACAGTGCCCCAAGCGAAGTAATCAACGGTGCTACCCACAGCGTGATCACGATCATTCGTCGTCGACCGATTCGGTCGGCAAGTGCGGCACAGGGCAAGGCGATGATTACTCCCCAGCGCACAACTGCGGCGGCAAATCCCTGACCCTGCGCCGAGATGTGAAACTCGTCGCTGGCATAGGCAACCGTTTGGGTGAACACGGTGTTTGTGAACGCCGCGGGAATCGAGGCCAGAGCAAGCAACACAAGCACTTTTTTCTGCCGCACAGTGAGGGAAACGGGGCTTAGAAAACCGCGCAATCGTGCTACTTGTGAGGTTCGGACTGTGAGCGAGGCCACGGCGGGAGCATACTGAGATGCAATGCGCATCGTTGTTCAACCTTCTGGTCCGCTAATCGGTGAAGTGCAGGTCCCCGGAGCAAAAAATTCGGTTCTGAAGTTGATGGCCGCCACGCTGCTTGCAGAGGGAGACTATGAATTCACCAACGTGCCGGCAATCGATGATGTTGACACGATGGGGGATCTGATCGGTGCACTCGGTGTCTCGGCCGTTCGGTCCGACCCACATGTCCTGACCCTGTGCAATCACGGCAACATCACACCGGTGGCCCCCTTCGAACAGGTTGATCGAATTCGATCCTCGATCAATGTGCTTGGGCCGCTGCTAGCAAGATTCGGCCGTGCCGATATCGCCATGCCGGGTGGTGACAACTTCGGATCGCGGCCAATCAACTGGCACATCAGCGGGCTCGAGGCGATGGGTGCCACGTTCGAACTCACCGACAAGGGGGTGAGGGCAACGGCGCCACGCTTGCAGGGTGCGGCAATCACTCTCAGCTTTCCAAGTGTCGGCGCAACCGAAAATATTCTTACCGCGGCCGTGCTCGCAGACGGTGTGACGACAATCGAAAATGCGGCACGGGAGCCCGAGATTGGTGACCTGTGCACACTGTTGACGGAAATGGGAGCCCACATATCCGGAGTTGGCACGGCGACTCTTGTCATCAACGGTGTCAAACCCGGTTCGCTGCGGGCGGTGCAGCACAGGGTGATGAATGATCGGGTGCAGGCCGCCACATACATTTCGGCGGTTGCGGTGTGCGGTGGTGATGTGTTTGTGCGCGGAGCACGCGCCGAGCACATGGAAATGCTGCTCAATCGTTTCGCCGAAATGGGCGTGAGCATCACCCCGCAGTCGGATGGTTTGCGAGTGGCCGCCACCTCGCGGCTACATTCGATCGATTTTGCAACCCTGCCGTATCCCGGAATCGCCACCGACTACAAACCACTTCTCGTGGCGATGTTGGCCGTCGCCGATGGTGTCGGCATCGCCACCGAAAATCTGTACCCGGGCCGCTTTCGCTATATAGAGGAGTTGTCCAAGTTGGGTGCCGACATTCGCATCGATGGTCATCACGCCGCCATCCGCGGCGTTGCCCGTCTCACCGGGGGCAAGGTGTGCGCTCCTGATATTCGAGCGGGTGCGGCACTAGTGGTGGCCGGATTGATCGCCGCTGGCACGACCGAGATCAGCGACATACATCACATCGATCGTGGATACGACGATTTAGTTGGTCGCCTCGCCGGAATCGGAGCCAACATCACGAGGTGCTGATGATTTCGTGGCGGCATTTTGCCGTTCGACTCGAATTGTTGCCCGCCACAATGCCAGCACGATCAACACAGCGGGAATGGCCACGAGCAACAATTCGTCCCAACCGCCTTGATGAGCAAGCATCCCCGTATCGTAGAGGAGTACACATTTTGTCATTGCTTGTATAGGAGTAATTCGTGTCGATGCGCACCCAGGTGGAAGAGACAATTGAAGTCATTCGACCTGCCCTGCAGGCCGACGGTGGCGACATCGTGCTGCAAGAAGTCGACGAAACCACGGGAATAGTCACGGTCACCCTTGTTGGTGCGTGCGGAACTTGTCCGGCCTCCGATCAAACTCTGAAGGCCGGAATCGAGCGCATCATGCGCGACCGTGTCGACGGTGTCACCGAGGTCGTGGCGGTCTAAGCCGTGTCTGAGCGATTAAGTGATCCGCGGCAGTTGTTCGTAGCCGCCGTAGGCGGAGACCGGGCGTCGCTTGCACGGTTGCTGTCGCTGATCGAGCGCGGTGGCGAGGAGTCGCGCGAAATTGGACGCCTGTCGTATCCGTTGATCGGTGCTGGCTATTCAGTGGGGATCACCGGTGCGCCTGGCGCCGGCAAGAGCACGCTGACCAACGCGCTAATTGCCCACTTGCGAAGTGGCGGCTCCAATGGTCCGGCCAATGTCGCCGTGCTGGCCATCGATCCTTCTTCGCCATTTACTGGTGGGGCAATTCTCGGCGATCGGGTGCGTATGCAGGATCACGCCACCGACGACGGCGTGTTCATTCGTTCGATGGCCACACGCGGTCATCTTGGCGGTCTGTCGCTGGCCACGAGCGAGGCGATGCGGCTGCTCGATGCCGTGAAATACCCGTGGATTCTTGTCGAAACGGTGGGGGTGGGTCAGGTCGAAGTTGAAATTGCCGGAAAGGCAGACTGCACGATCGTGGTCGTCAACCCGGGGTGGGGCGACGCGGTGCAGGCGAACAAGGCCGGGTTGATGGAGATCGCCGATGTGTTTGTGATTAACAAGGCAGATCGAAAGGGTGTTGAAGACACGCGTCGAGATCTTGAGCAGATGCTGGAACTATCCGATCTTGGAAAAGATTCGTGGCGTCCGCCAATCATTGCCACTGTTGCAACCACCGGCGACAACGTCGACAAATTGTGGGCAGAGATAATTCGACACCGAGAACACATGCAATCAAACGGCGAGTTGATCGCGCGTCGCTCGAATCGAGTGCGTCAAGAACTGCGCACGATTATCGCAACCAGACTCGAGCACCGTGCCCGCGCAATGTGTAGCGATCCACAATGGATTTCTCTCGAAGATCAAGTGCTTGCCCTCAGCATCGATCCGTGGAGCGCCGCCGATCAAATGCTCGAAGGCATCGGGGCGTGATTCGTCGATTCAGACCACAAATGAGCGCTCCGGTGCGCTCGGTCGTGGTTTCAAGTTTGACACTGAGCGGTGCCGTCGGCGTGTTCGCGCTTTCCTTTGGGGTGCTTGCGGTTAGTGCAGGTGCAAGCGTCGCCCAAACGTGTGCGCTTTCGCTGTTTACATTTACCGGCGCCTCTCAGTTGTCGGCGATGAGCGTGATCGCCACCGGTGGC
>CAYGOJ010000048.1:0-10762 GCA_964351545.1 uncultured Acidimicrobium sp. | reverse complement strand
GGTGAATACCGGAGCCGAACGCCACATGACGGTTGTGCTCGCGGTCGAGGATCACTTCATCGGGATTCTCAAACATCTGCGGATCTCGATTAGCGGCCGGGAACGACATCAGCACTCGATCGCCCGATTTCATCGGGCAACCCTGAAACTCGGTGTCGTGATCTACGATGCGCGCCATCGTCACCGGCGAATAGACACGCAATAACTCCTCAATTGCCGTTGGCCACAATTCGGGTCTATCGCGCAACTGTTGGCGATGCTCCGGATGCTGGGCAAGGTGCCACAGCGACGAACCGATCGCCGACCAAGTGGTATCGATTCCAGCCACGAGCATCAGATTGCACACTCCAAGTATGTAATTGTCATCGACTTTCTTGCCGTCAACTTCTGAGTTGATCAACTCGGTCATCAAATCATGTTCCCGCGGATTTCTCTTGCGGTCCTCTAATTGGCCAATGAAAAACTGAAGGATCTTAAGCCTGCTGGCCACTCGCAGTTCCGGGTCGGTGAGTCCCTGTTCAAGAACGCCACGCACCCAGGAGGTGAACTCGTCGGCCATCTCCAAAGGAACACCGAGCATCGTAGAAATTACTTGTACCGGAATCTGTTGCGCATAGTCGCCGGCGGCATCTCCCCTGCCACTGTCATAAAACTCATCGATCAGCGCGTTGCAGAATTCTCGGGTGCTCTGCTCGTACTTGGCAACCGACTGGGGCGAAAATGCCGGCAAGATAAGGCGGCGGTGCCAGTGGTGGTCGGGCGGATCCGAAGTAATCGGAGGCGCGGTAATCCCTCCATACGGACCCTCGGTTGTTCCGGGTGGTGGTGGCACGACGATGATTCCTCGCGACGTGAATGTTTCATGTTCGTGGGCAATGGCAACCACATCTTCGTAACGCGTCGGCATCCACGATCCACCCCAGCGCTCTGTCTTGGCAATCGGACATTCAGATTCACGAATTTCTGTCCATGCCTCAACTGGATTGCGAACGAAGGCCGGATCGAAAATGTCGTAATCGCTATGAATGTCGGTTACCGGTTTTCGGGTCTCGGTCATACGTGACTACTCCTTGATCACAACTGCGCGCTCGGGGCAATTGGCTTCGGCGCGACGAACACTGGCGACAAGATAGTCGGGAACTTCACCGGAGATGAGTACGACCGCATTGCCTAACTCATCACTTCCAAAGATCTCGGGGGCGGCGATGGCGCACATTTGGTGGCCATGGCAAGACCCGGCGTCTACCTCTACTTTCATAACTTCACGGTAACCATGCGCTACTGGCGTAACGAAGTCGGAGCTAGGCAACCACCGTGAATCTAATGTACATCCCGGCGCTGTAATGATCGGGCAAATTGCACACCAATTGATAAGTCCCGGCGTCAAGGGTCAGGGTCAATGTTTCCGTGGTTCCCTTGGCGAATTCGCCAATCTCATCAATGACTTCGATTCCGTCCGTCGGTTCGGCAAAGTGATCGCCCTCAAGGGGAATGTTCCCCGGCACAATGTCGGTTTTCACGACCAAAAACTCGTGTCCGATAGTGCCTTCATTGGTAATCGTAAACATGACCTCTCCTGCTTTGGCGGTGCTGGAATCGGTTTGCACGACCCATTCCTCCACGGTGCCAGAGATGTCATTGCTGGTGGCGTCGGCAGAGTCATTCGGATCGCTGCCACACGCGCCCAATCCAGCGACCACCGCCACGAATACCACTGCGCTATTCAACTTCAGTGTTTTCATAATCAATCCTCTAATAAATGCGAAGAATTATTGCCACTCGAGAACATTACATCCCACAGCCAAAAATCGAGTGCCTCAATCACCTCGCATCATCTACGGTGTGCCAATGCCTACGGTTGGTTCGCTCATTGAATTCGCCCTTGCCTCCCTCGCTTTGCTTGTCATCCCGGGACCCGCGGTTATCTATATTCTCAATCGAAGTATCGTCGGCGGTCGAAGTGTGGGGCTCGCCGCTGTGGGCGGACTTGAAATTGGCAATTTCATACATGTGATCGCCGCCACGGTCGGATTGTCGGCCGTTATTGCAACTTCGGCAACCGCCTTTTCGCTGGTCAAGTGGCTTGGCGCCGGATACCTCATTTATGTAGGTATCCACACACTTGTTCGAAAGCCGACCGAACTCAGCGCCGCACGTGGCCCGACGAGCTTGCGCCGCTCGTTCATTCAAGGAGTCGTTGTCAACACACTCAATCCGAAGGTTGCGCTCTTCTTCCTCTCCTTCCTTCCCCAGTTCATCAATACATCTCGCGGATCTGCCGCTCTCCAATCGCTCATCTTCGGTTCCCTCTTCGTGCTTCTTGGAATTCTCAGCGATGGCGCCTATGCCCTTCTGGCCAGCGGCTTACGCGAGACACTCCTAAGCGGGCGAACGCTTCCTTTTATTCAGCGCTATGTATCCGGAGTGGTGTTTATCGCACTTGGAGTTGTTGCCGGATCAACCAGCCGAAATTGAATTGATGAATCTGTCGGCGATGATCTTGCCCGGATTCATGATTCCATTTGGATCCAGAGCGTGTTTGATCGCGGCCATGATTGAAACTGATGTTTCGCCAAGTTCATCGACAAGATATTGTATTTTCCCGATGCCGATGCCGTGTTCACCTGTGCACGTACCTTCCATGGCCAAGGCACGGTGTACCAATCTCGCGTGAAACGCTTCCATGACGGCAAGTTCATCGAGATCAGTTGGGTCGGCGGTCAGCGCAACATGAAAGTTGCCGTCGCCAACATGGCCAATCACTGGTCCAAAGAGTTTTGACTCCAAAAGGTCGGCTTGGGTCTGCTCAATGCAGTCGGCGAGACGCGAGATCGGCACGCATACGTCGGTAGCAAATAATCGACCATTCTTCTTCATCGCGCGGCAGGCCAAGGCCGTATCATGCCGAGCCTGCCACATGGTACGGCGCTCACGTTCGTCGGTTGTTTGTCGGAAGTTTTCCCCGCGATGTCGCCCCAAGATTTCCCGGACGCTGGCAATTTCTAGGTCAACCGTCTCGGGCGAGCCGTGAAACTCAAGTAGCAGGAGCGTTCGTTCCGGCAACGCCGTTTGGGAATATTTGTTCACCGCCATCACCGCATCGCTATCAAGTAGTTCGATTCGGGCGACTCCGATTCCAACCTGGATGATCTCGATGACCCCGTCGACTGCAGAGCGAACCGACGGGAACTCCATGGTGGCGGCGGCAATCGTTTCCGGAATTCCAAACAGTCGCAATGTAAGTTCGCAGATCACTCCGAGCGTTCCCTCTGCACCGACAAACAAATGAGTGAGGTCATACCCGGCTGAGGTCTTTCGGGCTCGACGCGAAGTTGTGACGACCTCGCCAGCCGCCGTGACTACCTTGAGCCCAAGTACCAATTGTTTCATTGCTCCGTACTTTACGGTGGTAGTTCCAGACGCTCCGGTGGATGCCATCCCACCCAAACTCGCATCGGCGCCGGGATCGACTGGAAAGAATAAACCGTGTGGTGCCAGTTCTTCGTTGAGTTGTTTGCGACGCACACCCGGCTGGATCGTGCAGTCAAGGTCGTCCGCGCTCACGCGTAACACCTTGTCCATCCGCGACAAGTCAAGCGAGAGTCCACCGCGAATCGGCGTGCTGTTGCCTTCCAATGATGTCCCAACTCCCCATGGCACGACCGGAATTCGATACTCGTTACAAATTCGCATCGCAACCACGACATCGTCTATGGACTCGGCGAAAATCACTGCATCCGGCTTCGCCCGAATGTGAAAACTTTCATCGCCGGAATGATGCTCGCGTTCAGTTTCGTTGAGCGACACCTTTGATCCCAACACACGCTGCAACTCGGCGAGACCGACCAACACTATGGACTCCAACTTGCCATCTAGATTCAGCCTACTTCGACACCTACGACGCGGCGGAAGGTGAGATTTATTCGAGGGTCCAAGACGCGCTTCGTTCGTGGAAGCTGATGGACCCAACAATGCTGAGACAGGCCGGACATGATCAACAGACTGCCTGGATCAAGTTGCACCCGAATCGTCTCTTTTGACTCCCGATGGCGAAAGTCAAATCTCCTGGACGCACCAAAACTGAGCGACGCGATGGTTGGTTCGCGACCATTGGACGCCTCGTTGTCGGCATGCCAACCAACGCCGTCGTTCCCGTCGCGATACAGATTGGCCAACACCGAATTGAATGTCGCGCCACTTGTGACGGCACATTTGTCGCGAAGTTCGATCAATAGCGGAGTCCACGGCTGCGGAGTTCGCACGACACCCGAATAGGTATAGGAAATGTGCGACTCGCTGTGCCACGCAGAAAGTCGTGGCTCGCGGTGCAACTTGCCAAATACGACAATGTCGCGTTGCTCCCACGAAGTTTCAATGGCTAGGCGTCGATATATTTCATCGGCACTACTTGCATCGATGAAGCCGTGATACATAAGCGCGCTGCCATCAAACGGTAATACTTCTTGTGGCTCACCAAAAAGAATGGTCAGACCGTCCAAGTTCCGTTCGACCGCAGCAACGCACCAAGATCGCCGGGCCCCTGTCGCTCAAATGCGGCGGCAACCTGGGCGGAAACCGCCCCCGAGTATTCATGCGATTCGACCTCACGGAAGATGCCAAACGGTGTCGGCGAATGGTCGTCGTGACTTAGCCCGGCGAGCGCGAATGCCAGTCCCGGATTCTCTCGATACTTGTCGTGCACCAGAATCGCCGACTCGCCAACATCGGCAACTTCGACAATCTGAAGACTTCCATCGGGCGCGGCCATCACACCAAGGTGTCCATCGGCACCGAATCGAACCTGTTCCCCATGCTTTAGATCGATGAGCATCTCTTCACGCTGTTCACGACCCACAATATCTTTGAATGCGCCATCGTTGAACACGTTGCAATTTTGGAAAATTTCCACGAACGATGCGCCGCGGTGAGCATGCGCCGCTCGAAATATTTCGATCATGTGCTTGCGGTCGAGATCATGAGTGCGAGCGACGAATGATGCCCCGGCGCCGAGTGCAACGGCCAACGGATTGAACGGCGGATCAACACTGCCAAGTGGCGTACTTTTGGTCACCTTGCCCAACTCGGAAGTTGGCGAATACTGGCCCTTGGTCAAGCCGTAGATGCGATTGTTGAACAGCAACAAAGTAATGTCGACATTGCGTCGCAACATATGAATCAGGTGGTTTCCGCCAATCGACAAGGCGTCGCCGTCGCCTGTGATCACCCACACATCAAGATCTGGGCGGGCGGTCTTAACGCCCGTGGCAATTGCCGGTGCCCGTCCGTGAATCGAATGGATTCCGTACGTGTTCATGTAATACGGAAACCGACTGGAGCATCCAATTCCTGAGACGAACACGGTATTGGCGGGACTCACACCTAATTCGGGCATCAATGTCTGCACCGCCTGCAATACGCCGTAGTCTCCACAACCGGGGCACCAGCGCACCTCTTGATCGCTCGACCAATCCTTCTTGGTGGTGAGTGGAACGATTGTGTCGCTCATGACATCCCCTCTTTGATCGCGGTCACTAGCTCTCCGGCCGTGAACGGTATGCCCTGCACTTTGCTTATGGAACGAGCATCGACCAGATACTCGCTTCGCACAAGTCGGCACAGATGTCCAGAGTTCAATTCGGGTACCAGCACGGTCTTGAACCGGCGCAATACTTCACCGAGATTCTTAGGCAGCGGATTGAGATGAGTTAGATGCACAGAAGCAACCTTGGTACCCTCCCCCCGCAAGCGCATGACCGATTCGGTAATTGCGCCCCACGTTGATCCCCAGCCAAGCACGCATGTCGTCGCATCCGAGTCGCCGCTGACGGCGGCGAGGGGAATGTCGTTGGCGATACCAGCGATTTTATTTGCTCGTAGATTCACCATCAGCTGATGATTCTGTGGTGTGTAATTGATATTTCCGGATCCATCTTCCTTTTCAATTCCGCCAATTCGATGCATCAACTTCGGCGTTCCCGGAATTGCCCATGGTCGAGCAAGGGTTTCGGCGTCGCGCAGGTATGGCCAGAATTCATCGGTGCCATCTTCGGCAACGTGATTGAGTTCGGTGGCGAACGGAACCGAAATGTCGGGTAACTCATCAATGTTGGGTAATAGCCACGGCTCGGCGCCGTTAGCCAGGTATCCATCGGAGAGCAAGATAACGGGGGTTCGATACTTGAGCGCAATGCGCACGGCCTCAATCGCGGCAAAAAAGCAATGCGAGGGACTATACGCCGCTATGACGGGCAATGGGGATTCACCGTGTCGGCCATAGAGAGCCATTTGCAAATCACCGGCATCGGTCTTGGTGGGTAACCCGGTCGACGGTCCGCCGCGCTGAATGTCCAAGATTAGAAGCGGCAGCTCGAGCGAGATTGCGAGACTGATGGTCTCGCTCTTTAATGCCATGCCCGGGCCACTCGTGGCGGTGACACCAAGGTGTCCGGCAAATGCCGAGCCGAGCGCCATACCGATTGCCGCGATTTCGTCCTCTGCCTGCACGGTGCGCACTCCGAAGTGTTTGTGTTTCGACAGCTCATGCAAAATGTCGGATGCTGGCGTGATCGGATAGCTGCCGAGAAACACCGGAAGTTTTGCCAACTGTCCGGCCGCTATTACGCCCCACGCCAAGGCGGTATTGCCAGTGATGTTTGTATATTCACCGGCCTGTAGTGGCGCCGGTGGCACCTTGAATGGATGATCAATAAGTTCGGTGGTTTCGCCAAAGTGGTACCCCGCCTTAAACGCGGCTTCGTTGGAGGCGCGCACGAGTGGGTCCTTGAATCTCTCCGCAATCCATTTGGTGGTGGTGTCTACCGGACGCGTGTACATCCATGAAATGAGTCCGAGAGCAAAAAAATTCTTGGATCGCTCAGCATCCCGCACCTTGACACCCAACGGCACGGTCACCTCTTTGGTCAGTGTCGTCATCGGAACCTCGACCACTCGATACGAGCGGAGGGAATCACCGAGAAGTGGATTTTCCGTGTAGCCGGCCTTTTCCAAGTCACGCTCGGTGAATGCATCCGAGTTGACAATTAGCAAGCCGCCCTTTTCAAGCCTGTCAAGGTCGGCCTTCAATGCCGCCGGGTTCATCGCCACAAGAACCGTCGGCGCATCGCCAGGAGTGGTGATATCAGAGTCGGCGATTCGTACTTGGAAGCTGGAAACTCCTGGCACCGTTCCGGCGGGTGCGCGAATTTCGGCTGGGAACTCGGGGAGTGTCGCTAGGTCGTTTCCAAATAGTGCGCTCGCCGAAGTAAACCGGTCGCCAGTTAGCTGCATACCATCGCCTGAGTCTCCGGCGAATCGAATCACTACATGATGGAGCGATTCCGGCTCAACTGCCTGCTTCACGGTATCGGTCATCGTTCGCTCCATGCGGAGTTAGCTAAAACGCACTTGGTTCTCCGCCCTGAAAGATAGTACGACTTTTCACAACTTCGCGTACACCCGGGATGCTGATTTGCGTACAATCACAGGCTCCATTTGAGTTACCGGTGACGAGATTCTGGGTGTTTGAAGTAGCCCCACCTCATTAGCATGGCGACATACACATCCAAGCGCACCATATTGATACCGCATCCCTTCTGTTGCGCCTGGCCTTCGGACTTTCAATATTTGCCCATGGCTACAACAAAAGGTTTGGCAAGGGTGGGATCAATCGCACCGCAAAGTGGTTCGCCGAAGTCGGAATGCGCGTGCCAAAACTACAAGCGAATCTGGCTTCGCTCACCGAACTCGGTTGCGGACTTGCCCTGGTTCTCGGGTTCGCCACGCCAATTGCGGCCGCCGCCCTCATTGCGCTGATGGTCGTGGCAATCGTTGTTGCTCATCGTCACAATGGCTATTTCATCTTTAGGCCGGGTCAGGGTTGGGAGTATTGCGCGGCGATTCTCTCGGCGGCAATTGTCATTGCTCTCATTGGACCTGGCAGCTGGTCGCTCGACTCGGCGATTGATCTCAACTATTCAAACTGGGTGTCGTTATCCATCGCTATCGCACTTGGTTTTGGGTCGGCCGTGATACAGCTCGCAATATTCTGGCGACCGACCACTAAGGTCACCTCTTCGTAACGGCATCTATTTAAACCTCGCGGTTCCAACTGGTTTGCGACAAGCGGAATGGGCTATTCAGGAGTTACATACGCAGCGGTGATTCCGCCGTCAATGATCAGGGACTGACCGGTCATCCACGACGACTCATCGGATGCCAGGAACAACGCCCCGTTGGCAATTTCTTCGGGTTCGCCAAAACGACCCATTGGAATATGTACTACACGACGGTTTCTCTTGGCATCGTCGTTGAGAAATGCAGCCAGCAACGGCGTCATCACCGGTCCTGGACACAACGCATTAGCTCTGATCCCCTGGCGCGCGTAGATCACCGCGATCTCACGGGTCATCGCCAATACAGCCCCTTTCGATGCGGTGTATGCAATCTGGGGAGTGGCCGCGCCCATGTGCGCAACAAATGAAGCAACGTTGACTATCGTTCCTTTCCCCTGTTCAAGCATCTGCGGTATTGCGAACTTGCAGCCAAGTAGCACACCTTTGACGTTGATGTCCATCGTCTTGTCGTACACGGACATAGGTGTCGTCACCGGATTGTCATCGTCTCCAAGCATGACCCCGGCATTGTTGTACAACACATCGACGCTGCCGAAGGTCTTCGTAGCAAAGGCAACTACATCCCTCCACGAATCTTCGCTTGTCACATTGCCATGAATGAACGCGGCAGATCCGCCAGTCGAATTGATCTCATCAACCGCATCCTGACCATCAATGACGTCC
This sequence comes from uncultured Acidimicrobium sp., assembly GCA_964351545.1. Lineage (GTDB taxonomy): Bacteria > Actinomycetota > Acidimicrobiia > Acidimicrobiales > Ilumatobacteraceae > UBA3006. The sequence continues at coordinate 1,967 of CAYGOJ010000048.1, read as the reverse complement.
GATACGACGACGTGCGAGCCTTCGTGGGCAAACTTTTTGGCGGCCACGCGACCGAGTCCGCCGGCCGCGCCCGTAATGATCGTCACTTTTCCCGTTAACCGTGCCATGTCTCTCCTGTGGTGCTTTACGCACGCTCAAAGTATCGAACGAGTTCCCAGTCGGTCACCGTTTGATTAAATGCCCGCCACTCGGCCCTGGCCATATTCAATATGTGATGGTGTACCTCGTCGCCAAAGCATTCTCGTGCTATTGCGCTGTTCTCCCAGCACTGAATGGCCTCATATAAAGAGGACGGAATTCGGATGACGTCGGTTGCTTCGTAGCCATTTCCTACGAATTGGTCTTCCAACTTCAATTTGTGGCGGATTCCATATAGGCCACCGGCAATGGTTCCGGCAAAGGCAAAGTAACTATTGGCATCGGCACCAGGGATTCGGCATTCGACTCGGGAGCCTGCGCCGTGGCCAACGACTCGAAATCCAAGCGTTCGATTGTCGCTGCCCCAGGCAACCGCCGTCGGGGCCCACGAACCGGGCTGAAAACGACGATAGCTATTGACGGTTGGCGCCCACAGCAAACTGAAATCGCGTGCGGTGGCCAGCAAGCCGGCCAAATAGTGCTTAAACACCCCGGGCATGTCAGTTCCGGCAAAGGCAGGAGTGTTGTCGGACAGTTTCCACAGGCTGGAGTGGACATGACACGACGATCCGGTTTCGCCAAAATTGTATTTGGCCATGAAACTCACTGAGCGACCATGCGATAATGCGATTTCCTTGGCCGCCGATTTATACACCAAGTTGCGATCGGCCATCTCGAGCGCCTCGGCGTAGCGAAGGTTGACCTCGTGCTGTCCCCGCCCGGCTTCGCCCTTCGAGCACTCGATTGGAATCCCGGCACTCTCGAGATGGCGGCGAATATCACCGAGAACATACTCATCAAAAGTTGTTTGTACGATCTGATAATCCTCCATCCACGGCGAATGCGGAATGAGTGACCTAAAACCCTTTTCGTGCGCTTCTCGATAGGAGTCGTGAAATAGGTAAAACTCGATTTCACTTCCTAGCATTGCCGAATAACCGACCTTCGCTGCCGCGGTTACCTGATCACGCAGCATTTGTCGCGGCGATACCCCAATCGGCAAATGGGAGTCAGGATGCTGTAGATCGCACAACACGAGGGCAGTCTTTTTATGCCAAGGCAAGACACGAATCGTGTTCCAGTCTGGCATCGCCAACATGTCGCCATATCCAAGGTCGTAACTTGCAAAGCGGTACCCGGGTATCGGATTGTCGTCCATATCGGTGGCAATGAGATAGTTGCAATTTTCCGTACCATATTCAGCGACTTCTTCCAGAAAAAACCAACCGGTAATTCGTTTTCCTACCATTCGCCCTTGCAGGTCTGGAAAAGCGACGATCACGGTATCAATGTCGCCACGGGCGATGGATGCGCCTAGTTCTTCGCGAGTAAGCGTTCGATGCGACCCCATTCGCACAGTATAGACAATCCGATTTATTTGACTTCTAGCCAGATTTCTCATTGCTTGTCGTGCACGTCTCAGACCTAATGTTGCAGCATGACAACGCAGAGAATTATTTCTCCGATTGATGGGTCCGTCGTTGCCGAACGCGAACTCGCCACAAACACGCAGGCGGATCGCGTGCTCGCGACTTCAGATACGGCTGGTCGTATGTGGCGCAATACTCCTGTAGCCGAACGAGTTCGCATTGTGGAAGCCATGGTGCTACAGATGGAAGCCGACGCGGCAAGTATTGCGACCGAACTGACTTGGCAAATGGGACGACCGGTGCGATACACGCCTAACGAGATTTTGCGCGGATTCCAGGAACGCGCCCGTCACATGGCGTCGATCGCAGGAGATTCCCTCGCCGATATTGCGGTGCCTAAATCTCCGGGTTTCACAAAGTTCATTCGCCGCGAGCCACTCGGTACGGTGCTCGTCGTCG
>CAYGOJ010000047.1:0-10915 GCA_964351545.1 uncultured Acidimicrobium sp. | reverse complement strand
ACGTAGAGCATTCCGATTGCCGCTCCTGCCGTTGTTAGGTGCTCAAGGCCGGCCACGGTAAGTGCGCGACCGAGACCTCGGCCAGCAAATTGGGGGTCGACCGCAACCACATAAATTTCGCCAAGTACGGGGGTTGTTTCGAGGTGCAACTTTGTCCAGCAAAAACCGACCAGTTGGTGTTTATCTTCATGTAGGAGAAATCCGTGCGGGTCAAACCAGGGTTCGCGTTGGCGCGACTGCAAGACATCAAGGGTCCAGGCCCCCTGTTCCGGGTGAGCTATGAATGCTCGATTATTTACCGCGAGCCAGTTCTCCTCATCTACTCCCGCCCGAAACTCTCGAGTCGTGATTTTGGCAACCGTAGAGACGACTTGCGGTGTCAGCGGCAACGGGACTCGCATTTGCTGCAGACTGCGGCCAACTACAAAATTGATCGCCTTGGCCAGCGCCTCATGCGTTTCATTTGGCTGAAACACCCACCAATGAACGTGCCCGCCGCCTTCTTCGGCCACAATGCGGACTGCCTCGGCCAATAGCTGCTGGCCAATAGAAGGCATGTCGTCTCGATGACCGGGGTGGATGACGAGGTCAAGACTCCACGAATCATTGCCGCGGGATAATTGGCAATAGGCCAGTGCATGTCCGTGGCCACTTTGCAGCCCCAACAGACCGGCAAAACCCGATCGACCACCCTGGCGCAGGTCTAGCCAAAGATGATCGGAAAGGGGACGAATACCGTCAGCAAGTTCCACTGCGGCAAGTAGTGCGTGGACTTCGGACTTGTCATCGCTGGGTTTGAGCCGCTTAATTTCCAGCTGCACCATGAATCAAGGTTATCTCTGGTAGTCGCTAGTGTTCGGCGTCATGGTCGCAAGTGGAAATGCAACACAACGTCGAGCACGAGCCGCCGAGGTCTTGACCCGTTTGAAGCGGACTTACCCGGTGGCAATTTGTGAACTCACGCACGACAACCCGTTTCAATTGCTAGCCGCGACTATCTTGTCCGCGCAGTGCACTGATGCTCGAGTCAATCTGGTGACGCCGAGTTTGTTCGCCGAGTATCCCGATGCCAAGACCATGGCGGTGGCCGATATCGGTCGAGTCGAAGAGATCATTCGGTCCACGGGGTTTTACCAGAACAAGTCCAAGAGTTTGATTGGCATGGCCAGGGGAGTAGTGGAGCGGTTTGGGGGCGAAGTTCCTACGGAACTCGAAGATTTGATTACTCTGCCGGGGGTGGGCCGCAAGACGGCCAATGTTGTTCGAAGTGTTGCCTTCAAACTTCCCGGATTACCGGTGGATACTCACGTTGGTCGTCTGTCGCGCCGACTGGGGCTAACCGCCAACGACGATGCGGTGAAGGTGGAACACGATCTCATGGCGATGTTGCCACCAGAGGAATGGGGCGAGTTCAGTTTGCGACTAATTCTTCACGGTCGCCGGGTATGTGATGCGAAAAAACCGCGATGCGGCGAATGTGACTTGGCCGACATTTGCCCGTCCTCCGAACTTCCGCGAGGCAAGATGCCCTGATTTGCGTAATCGATTAAGGTTCTCTACGCTGTTGCCGTCCAACCAGTTCTCCGGAATTTGGTTGAAGGTGGTAGCAGGTCCGCCGCTTGCTATCGCGTGTCACAAGGCCTTGGGGGTTTACCCAGGGCCTTTGGCATTTTTTGCAACTAGTCGCGAGGTACGATTCGCCACCGTCTCATGAATTCATTAAACGATTCCGCAGAACTTTCGGCATTGGCAGACACGATTGATCAGTGCTGTCAGCGAATCGGTGCATTGGCCACGTCTCGTCAAATGGAAGTTCGTCAGGGGTCGGATTCAGGTGTCGGCGACGACATGCTCTCGGCTATCTACGAGGCCGAGCGTGGACTCAAAAATGCTCATCGACTTGTGGTACGCGCCGCTCGACTTGGACACTAAGTAAATTTCGCCCCGTTGAGAGATACCCTGCTGGCGTGACTGGGTCGCAGGAAAAACTCCCGATCAAGATGCTCAACGACCGCTTGCTGGTGCGCATTCCCCAAAACGAAGGCGAACGACGCACCCACGGCGGGATTCTCATTCCAGCAACCGCCCAGGTGGCCAAGCGTCTTGTGTGGGCCGAGGTCGTAGCGCTTGGCCAAAATGTTCGAGCGGCCGAAGCAGGCGATCGTGTGCTTTTCAGCCCCGATGATCGCTATGAAGTCGAAGTGGGAGGACACGACTACATCATGTTGCGCGAGCGCGACATTCATGCAGTTGCCGCTTCGCGCATCGAAGCGAGCACCGGTCTCTATCTGTAATGCGAATTTCTCCAACCCGCGAAGAATTTCGATCGTTGGCCAAACAGCACACGGTGGTTCCGGTGTGGGCAGAGATGCTCGCCGATCTAGAGACTCCCGTGGCGTCGTACATGAAACTTGTTGGAGACAAGCCCGGATTCTTGCTCGAATCTGTTGAACACGGAGAGCGATGGAGTCGGTTTTCTTTTGTTGGCCGAGATCCAGTTGCAACTTTGTCGCTACGGAACGGTCGAATTACAACTTCTGGAAAAGTTCCAAGCGAAGTTCCATTGGATAGAGGCATCCTGGCGGCGATGGAGTCGTTGCTGCACATCTTTCGCGCACCACTACTTCCGGACCTGCCACCACTTCAAAGCGGGCTGGTCGGTTACCTCGGATACGACGTCGTGCGCGAAGTGGAGAAACTTGAAGTTGCGCCGCGCGACGATCGCGACTTCCCCGATGCGGTAATCAGCATGATTGGTTCACTCGCCGCGTTCGATCACTGGCGCCAGCGCGCCTACCTATTAGAAAGTGTTCCGCTGATCGGTTTGAGCGATGCCCAGATCGATGTCGCCTACGACGAGGCAGTTACTCGGGTAACAGTGGCGAGGGAGGACTTGGCTCGCGCCCTTGCCTATGTCGCAGTCGAGCCGCCAAGCGTCGAAGATGAATTGCCGGACATGATTTCGTCGATGCCTGGCGGCATGTATCAGCGAGCGGTCGAAGTCGCCAAGGAATATATTCGCGCGGGGGACATTTTTCAGGTGGTGTTGTCGCAACGATTCGATGTGCAGCTAGATGCGGACCCGTTTGATGTTTACCGAGTTCTTCGCCAAGTGAATCCGTCACCGTACATGTACTTCATTAGCCATCCGGAAATCACAATCGTCGGATCATCGCCGGAGCCGATGGTCAAACTGCTCAACGGAAAAGTCTTGAGTCGTCCGATCGCCGGTACTCGTAAGAGAGGTGGCGACGACGAACAAGATCGCCGATTGGCAGGGGAGTTGCGCGAGAACCCCAAGGAAGTTGCCGAGCACGTGATGCTTGTTGACTTGGCGCGCAATGATGTTGGTCGCGTGGCGCGATTTGGCTCGATGAATGTCGACGAGTTGATGACACTCGAGCGATATAGCCACGTGATGCATCTCACCTCTCAAGTTTCCGGAGTGCTCCGCGACGGGCTCGGTCCGATCGATGTCTTGAAGGCGACGTTCCCGGCGGGAACGGTGAGCGGCGCGCCAAAGGTGCGAGCCATGGAAATTATCGACGAACTCGAGCCGCTAAAGCGCGGTCCGTATGCCGGGGTGGTCGGCTACGTCGACTTCAGCGGCAACCTCGATACCGCAATCGCGATTCGGACAATGTTTATCGGTCCAAACTCGGCCTCTTTGCAAGCCGGTGCAGGGATCGTGGCCGATAGCGATCCCGACGACGAGGACATGGAATGTCGTGCCAAGGCTAAAGGATTGCTTGCCGCTATTCCGGCCGCGCGCACCATGAGCGCGCTGAAACGCCGCTTGTCAGGATCGGTGTAGACCGATGAACCCGTTTTGGATTCGGATCGACCGCGATGTCATTACGGTAGTCGGATCAGATGCGCGGTCGTATCTGCAATCGCAACTCAGTCAGGATATTTCAGGGTTGAACAGTGGAGACGCGCTGGCATCGTTCTTGCTTAAACCGACCGGCAAGGTCGAGGCACTCGTTCGTGTGGCATGCGTAACTGACGAATTGTTCACTATTGATACGGAACATGGCTGGGGCGAGGCGGTCATGGTTCGTTTGCAGCGATTCAAAATTCGTGTCAAGGTCGAACTCACTGTAGAAACCAGATCGACTCTGGCCTACCGCGATTGCGCCGGCCAGCGGATCGAACAGTCATTGCCGGCATGGCGCAGTGACGGGACGGCATTCGATGTCATCGATAGCGCCGCCATACCGATCGCTGGAATTCGGGAAGGCTCGCCGGAAGAATACGACCAACTGCGAATTCATGCCGGCTGGCCGCTGATGGGTCGGGATCTGACGACCGACATGATTCCAGGCGAAACCGGAATTATCGAGTGCGCCGTGAGTTTCACCAAGGGCTGTTATCCCGGACAGGAACTCGTCGAACGAATGGACAGTCGCGGATCAACCGCGCCGCGAATGCTGCGTGTGATATACGCCACTGCCGATACCTCGGTTGGTGATGATGTCATCCTCGACGGTGTAATTGTGGGCAAATATACATCGATTGCCAACTCGATTGCACTTGCCGTCATTAAACGTGGAGTGGATTTCACTCGCTTGTAATCAACACCGGTCGAGTCTTGATTCTCACTTCACGCACTAAACTGCAACGATGAGTTATATCTACTCCTTCGATCACAAATATCGCAAGTCGCCGATGAGTATGAAGGATTTACTCGGTGGCAAGGGCGCAAATTTGGCCGAGATGATGAGCGTTCTAAAGTTGCCGGTACCGCATGGATTTACCGTGACAACCGATGCCTGTCGCGACTATATGCACGGTGGCTGGCCAAAGGGTTTGGACAAAGAGCTCGAACTGCAGGTGACGAGTCTTGAACACAAGATGAAGGCGCGACTGGGCGATCCAATTTCGCCGCTTCTGGTTTCGGTTCGCTCCGGCGCGAAATTCTCTATGCCTGGGATGATGGATACAGTCCTCAACCTCGGCTTGAATGATCAAAGCGTAGAAGGGCTAGTCAGAAGTACGAACGACCAGCGATTCGCGTACGACTCCTATCGTCGATTCATTTCAATGTACGGGCGAATCGTTCTTGGAATTGAAGGCACGAAGTTCGAACATCCATTTGATGATGCCAAAAAGACGGCCGGCGTTACCAATGACTCCGAGTTGTCGGCAAGCGCCTTGAAGTCATTGTGCGAAACATACAAAAAAATAGTCAAGATCGAAACCGGTCACGATTTCCCTCAGGACCCAACCAAGCAACTTCGCGGTGCGGTCGAAGCTGTGTTCCGTTCATGGAACGGTGCCCGCGCTATCGCATATCGGGTACGAGAAAAAATCAGCCACGATCTTGGCACTGCGGTCAACGTGCAGGCAATGGTGTTCGGTAATCGAGACAACAATTCCGGCACTGGGGTCGGCTTCACGCGAAACGCTGCAACCGGTGAGAACAAGCCCTACGGTGATTTTCTTGTCAATGCCCAAGGCGAAGACGTTGTCGCCGGAATACGCATTACCGAAGATCTCGATGCCCTGCGCCGAAAATTTCCAATCATCCACGCCGAGCTAATGCTGATTTTCAAGCGACTCGAGCATCACTACGCCGACATGTGCGACACCGAATTCACCATCGATCAGGGCAAGCTTTGGATGTTGCAGACCAGGGTTGGCAAACGCACGGGCGCGGCCGCTCTGAAGATGGCCGTCGATATGACAAAGCCGTCGACCAAAGGCAAGGGTGCGTGGAAGATTTCCAAGCGCGAGGCTCTGATGCGCACCACCGCCGAGCACATGGATCAGGTCCTCCATCCGCAATTCAGAAGTAAGTCCAAGGCGCTGGCCAAGGGGCTCGCCGCATCTCCCGGTGCCGCCGTTGGCAAGGTCTATTTCACCGCCGACGATGCGGTCGTCGCCGTTGGTCGGGGAGAAGCCGTCATCCTGGTTCGCAACGAAACCAGTCCAGAAGATGTGCACGGAATGATGGTGGCCAAAGGGATTCTGACCGCCCGTGGGGGGTTGGTCAGCCATGCCGCTGTGGTTGCGCGCGGGTGGGGCACACCGGCAGTTGTTGGCGCCGATGCCGTACACATTGCCGGAAACCAATTCTCGGTTGGCACGACGATCGTCAAGGAGGGCGATGTCATCTCGCTCGACGGCACCACAGGAGAAGTCATGATCGGAGAGATGGAACTCGCCGCGGCCGAACCGCCGCGAGAGTTTCACACCATCTTGAAATGGGCCGACGAGATTCGCAAAGGCAAACTCAAAGTTCGGGCCAATGCCGACACGGGCGAAGATGCCCGTAAGGCCCGCGAGTACGGAGCGGAAGGCATCGGCCTGTGTCGTACCGAGCACATGTTCCTGGCGGCGGATCGGTTGCCAATTGTGCGCCGCATGATTCTGGCCAATTCGCCGGCGGAAGAAACAGCGGCGTTGGAAGAACTTCGCGCGGCGCAAAAACTGGACTTTGCAGATATTTTGCGGGCCATGAGCGGACTGCCGGTGACGGTGCGATTGCTCGATCCACCGCTTCACGAGTTTCTGCCGCGGGTCGACGAACTTGAAATCAAGCAGGCAACCGTCGGACTAACCGCCGAAGAGTCGAAATTGATGGCCGCCGCACATGCGTGGGCCGAAGTCAATCCGATGCTCGGCACTCGCGGTGTCCGTTTGGGGGTTGTCAAACCCGGTTTATATGCAATGCAGGTGAGGGCGCTAATGGAGGCGGCCGATCTCGTCGTCTCCGAGGGATTTCATCCGGTCATCGAGGTGATGATTCCATTGACCGTGACTCGTGAAGAATTATCCCTCGCTCGTTCGTGGGTCGAAGAAGTTCTGGCCGAACACGCACAGCAACCGCAGTCGAAGGCCAAAATGAAGGGGAAAGGCAAAAGGAAGCCGGCACGAGCACAGGTCACCATCGGCACGATGATCGAGACGCCGCGCGCCGCGCTCGTCGCGGGCGAGTTGGCCGAGGTCTCCGACTTCTTTAGTTTCGGCACCAACGACCTCACCCAGATGACATTTGGTTTCAGTCGCGACGATGTGGAGAGCCGGATGATGCCCGCGTATCTAGAGGCCGGGTTACTGAAGCGAAATCCATTCGAAACTATGGACCAGGTTGGGGTTGGTGAATTGGTTGAAGTGGCCGTCAAACGGGGTCGCAAGGCAAAGCGTGGGCTCAAGATGGGCGTGTGCGGCGAGCACGGCGGCGACCCAGAGTCGATCGGCCTGTTCTACCGAGTCGGACTTGACTATGTGAGTTGCTCGCCATATCGCATCCCCATCGCCAGACTTGCTGCCGCTCAGGCAATCATCGGCGGCAGCAAAACGGAAACGAAGTAACAGATGTTGATTGGGGTGTTGACGGTACGAGACAAATTTGTTGATATCACCGTCCCGTCATGGGGATGGCCGATGTTACTCGGTGTAATCGGCACACTTTTGCTCGTGGACATTCTCCTAGTCCACCGCCGTGCGCATGTTGTTGAATTACGAGAGGCCGCAATCGAATCCGCGGTCTGGATAAGCCTCGGCCTGGCATTTACCTTTGTGATCGGGTTCATGTTCGAGCGTGCAGCCGCAATCGAGTACATAAGCGGATACCTCATCGAGAAAAGTTTGAGTATCGACAATGTGTTCGTGTGGTCGATGATCTTCATTCACTTCAAAGTGCCGCGCCAATATCAGCATCGCACGCTGTTCTGGGGAATCTTCGGCGCTTTAGTAATGCGCTTCATATTCATCCTGCTCGGAGTAGCGATAATCGAGCGCTTTAGTTTCGTAATGATCGGGTTCGGCGCACTACTTATCTATACGGGTGTCAACATTGCCCGATCGGGCGGTCATGACCTTCACGATCCATCGAAAACTCGAACAATGCGACTCTTTAACCGCTTTGTACCAAGCACCGATGTTCTTGATGGACAAAAGTTGTTCACCAAAGTCAACGGTCGACGCTTGGCTACACCGCTCCTGGCAGTTCTCGTGATCATCGAGGTGTCTGATGTGGTCTTTGCCGTGGATTCGGTTCCTGCGATTCTGGCAGTGAGTCGCGAGACATTTATCGTGTTTGCCGCCAACGCCTTCGCCATCATGGGCCTGCGTGCGCTGTACTTCCTGTTCTCCGATCTACGCGAACAATTCCGCTATTTAAAACCAGCGATCTCCGCACTTCTAATATTCGTTGGCCTAAAGATGTCGATCGCAACCTGGTATCACTTACCGACCGTTGCGTCACTCGGCTTCATCACTTCGGTGATCGCCGTGGCAATAGTTGCTTCCATCATTCACGACCGCAAGCACTAGCCTTCGGGGCGTGGCAATAGCCGAAGACGATATTGAACGCCTGCGCGAAACTATTTCGCTGGTAGATCTTGTCCAAAGTTATGTTCCATTGCGACGAGTGGGTCGTAACTGGGTCGGCTTGTGTCCGTTTCATGCCGAGAAGACCCCTTCGTTTAATGTTCGCGAGGAAACCAAGCGGTATCGATGTTTCGGCTGCGGCGCGGCCGGCGATGTATTCAAATTCGTGCAGGACATCGAGCATGTTGACTTTGTCGGTGCCGTAGAACACTTAGCCAGCAAGGCGGGGCTGACACTTACATACACCTCGGGTGGCCAGAGCAAGGATCGCCAGCACCGTAAGCAACTCATCGAAGTAATGGTTAAGGCCGTGGATTGGTATCACGACCGGTTACTTCAGGGTATAGATGCCCGTGAGGCACGCGACTATCTGCGCAATAGAGGTCTCGCGGGCGATGTTGCTCGGCAATTTAAGTTGGGGTGGGCACCCGATGATTGGGATGCCATGAGTCGGGAAATCGGAGTGAAAAACGAGCTACTCAAAGAAGTAGGTCTGGCGTTTATTAATAAGCGAGGAAAGCCGCAAGACTCGTTTCGCGCGCGGGTGTTGTTTCCGATCTACAGCGACGGAGGCGACCCGGTGGCATTTGGCGGTCGTGTGTTGCCAGGCAGCACAGACCCCGCAAAGTACAAGAATTCTCCTGAGACATCGATTTATTCCAAGTCAAAAACCTTGTATGGCTTGAATTGGGCCAAGGGTGACATCGTGGCGGCCGACGAAGTGATTGTTTGCGAGGGTTACACCGACGTCATTGGATTTCATCGCGCCGGAGTCAAGCGCGCCGTAGCAACATGCGGCACGGCACTTACCGAAGAGCATGTGCGGCTGCTCAAACGATTTGCCAACAAAGTTGTACTTGCGTTCGATGCCGATGCCGCCGGTCAGGGCGCCGCCGAGCGGTTCTATGAATGGGAAAATCGTTACAAGGTGCAAGTGAGCGTGGCACAGTTTCCGGCCGGAAAAGACCCCGGAGAATTGGCCTCAAGCAATCCAGATGCACTCGTTGCCGCGGTCACCGGAGCCCAGCCATTTCTCGGATTCCGCTTACAGCGGGTGCTAAATGCCGGATCCGTTGCCACACCGGAAGATCGTTCCCGAACCGCACAACAGGCAATGACGGTAATCAATGAACATCCAGACCTCAACGTGCGCAAAATTTATGCCGGACAAGTAGCGAGTCACGTCGGAATTCCCGCCGCAGATCTTGTCGCTATCGCTCAGCGCGGTAACCGTCGACCGGCGGTGCAGGTTGTTGCCACATCTGCATCCGAACACAAAGAAAATGGCGAGTTCGTCGCAATTGCCTTGATGATTCAGTTGTGGGATGAAATTGCACCGTGGCTGGTGGAAGAGTTGTTTTCTGACGATGTGTATCGGCGCGCGTTTCTCTCATTAGCCGAGACGAAGGGAAACCTCATTGAAGCGCTGGCAGCTGCCGATCCAGAAGCAAGGGAAATTCTTGAGCGTGCCGCGGTCGCCGATGTTGAGGTTCGACCAATCGTGGAGGCATGGAACTTGGTTGCGGCGGCAGTGCGGCGGGAACTTCTGCGACGGGTGCGCATCAGTGACCCGCAAGAGATTCGTGTCGATCGAGATGCCAGAGTGTTGTTGGAGCAGCTGGAGGTTCCGACCGCTGCCGATGCCGCGGCAACGCAATTACTTGAGTGGCTCGTGGTGCGAGCGGGGGATCACGCATGACCCGCGGAGTGATCAATTACGACGGTGGACCCGACGCGGTGCGAATGTATCTCAACGAAATTGGCCAAGTAAACCTGCTTGACGCAGATGATGAAAAGCGACTGGGTCGGGCCATCAAAGAGGGACTTGCGGCAAAGAAGAAACTCGAGTCAGACGGCGCAAAGCTGGGACTACGCGAGCGACGAGATCTTCAAAAAGTTGAGCGCGAAGGCAAGAAGGCAGAGGACCACATGGTTCGCGCCAATCTTCGACTCGTCGTATCAATTGCCCGCCGCTACGACCGCAACGAACTGCAATTGGCCGACCTCATTCAGGAAGGCAATCTCGGCTTGATGCATGCTGCGCAAAAATACGATTTCGAGAAGGGATTCAAGTTCTCGACCTATGCCACATGGTGGATCCGCCAATCGATGACTCGAGCGATGGCCGACCAGGGTCGCAACATTCGGATTCCCGGTCACATGATGGAGGTCGTCAATCGGGTACATCGCGCTGAACGCGAACTGATGGCCGAACTCGAGCGCGATCCAACCCCGGAAGAAGTCGCCGAACGCAGCGGTCTGACCGTAGAGAAGCTTCTCGAGGTGATGCAGTTATCGCTGTCGACCATGAGTCTTGATGCTCCTGTGGGAAGCGAAACCGAGGATCTCACCATTGGTGACACCATCGCCAGTGTCGACGGCAATAGCAACCCCCTCGAGCACACCGAACGTCGTCAACTCGGCGAGACAATTGAAAAGGTGTTGCACGATTTACCGGAACGGGAACAAGAAATTGTGGCAATGAGATTTGGAATTGGCAAGTACAACGGACAACCACACACCTTGGAGGAAGTTGCCAAGAGTATGAAGGTGACTCGGGAGCGAGTTCGTCAAATTG
>CAYGOJ010000046.1:0-11305 GCA_964351545.1 uncultured Acidimicrobium sp. | reverse complement strand
GTTCCCATTCCGTACATTGTACGGTGAATACTTTCCGCCGACATCCTCCCATGTGTGCTCGATACTTGCGCGGCAGCTGTCAAAGTTGCAATACCGATAGGGGGTATATATGATGTTGGAGTACCCCCTACGGGTATATCGCGGAACTCAAACGGCCGCTGATTAGGACTCAAAAAGGAGTTGTGTAATGAGTGTTGAAACATTCACGGTTATCGGAATGACGTGCGGTCATTGTGTGGCTGCTGTTACCAGCGAAGTGTCGAAGTTGGACGGTGTCACAAAAGTAGACATAGATCTTGCCACCGGTTCGGTGCAGGTCGAATCAAAGCATCCGGTGGAACCAAGTGCATTTGCGGCCGCGGTCGAAGAGGCCGGGTACGAAGTCGCACCATGAAGTCCGTAACCCGACTTGGCGTATTCGCACTGGTGGTCACTGGTGCATTTGGTCTTGCCGCAACGGTGGGTGCAGCGATTGACCCAATTGATGTTGGTCCGACGGAAGATCACCAGTCAATGTCGGTTGCAACCGAGGAAACATCCGCGGTGTCGGGCATGTCCATTTTTGCCGATGGCTTCCAACTCATCACCAATGTCGCGAGCATCGACGCCAACGCAACATCTACCTTCACATTCACAATCGAGCGGTTTGATGGATCGACGGTCACCGACTTCGACGTACTCAACGAACGACGACTGCATTTGATCGTGTTGTCGAGAAATCTTGTGGACTATTTACACCTTCATCCATCGATCGGGGCGGACGGAACTTGGCAGGTCGACCTGCCACCGCTAAGTCCGAATTCGTATCGTTTGTATGCCGACTTCCAACCAAGTGGCTCCGGGCGAGTCACCTTGGCAACCGATCTTGAAGTTCATGGTCTTGTTGAGTACGTCGCTGTTCCCAACGCGGTCACAAGTTTCGAGATTGATGGCTACACCGTTTCCATGACTGGAGATCCAGTAATCGGTGAGAGCGCGTTGACATTCACCGTTGGCTTCAACGGCCAGCTAGTAACAACCGATCCGTATCTAGGTGCGGCAGGACACCTGGTGATCATTCGTCGCGGTGACCTTGGCTATCTCCACGCGCATTCGATTCCACAATCCGGCTCCTCGATTCATTTCCTCGCCGATTTCCCGACGCCCGGTACCTACCGACTATTTCTTGACTTTTCTTATGGCGGCAAAATTCGCACCGCTTCATTTACGGTCGAGATATCCGCGCATGACATGGAAGGTGGCTGAAATCATGAACAATATTGTGACTTCGCCCACAAAGACCGATGTACAACTTGACATTGGTGGAATGACATGTGCAACATGCGCCGCGCGAATCGAAAAACGCCTCAACAAACTGGAGGGCGTCACCGCATCGGTGAACTATTCAACCGAAAAGGCAAGGATCATCTCCACTAATGATTCCCTCACCACCGAGGATCTCATCGCCCAAATTGAAGGTGTCGGATATACGGCTAAAGTTCCTCAACCAAAGGCGCTCGTTGATACTGCTGCGACCGGCTCATCGTCGGAAGTAGTGCAAGACGTTTCTACACGAGTCTTGCGCCAGCGGCTTGTGATTTCGGCGTTTCTGTCGTCGCCCGTACTGATGTTTACCATGGCGCCCGCCACGCAATTTGACGGTTGGCAATGGTTGTCGTTGACACTTACGGCGCCGGTGGTTGTCTGGGGTGCATGGCCGTTCCACCGAGCCGCTTGGTCCAACTTTCGTCACGCAATAGCCACCATGGACACCTTGATCTCTGTCGGCACACTGGCCGCATTCGGCTGGTCGCTATATGCACTATTCCTCGGAAGCGCCGGTGAATTGTCGATGCGACATGGTTTCTCATTCACTCCGCAACGGGGGATGGGTTCGAGTCAGATCTATCTCGAGGTTGCCGCAGTAGTGACTGTCTTCATACTCGCCGGTCGATACTTCGAGGCTTTGGCAAAGCGACGTTCGGGTTTGGCCCTACGCGCACTGTTGGAACTCGGCGCAAAGGATGTCGCAGTTTTACGTAACGGAGTGGAGAGTCGGATATCGGTCGAGCAATTGATTGTCGGGGATCGATTCGTGGTTCGTCCTGGCGAAAAAATTGCCACCGACGGAATCATTGAAGAGGGCACATCGGCCATTGATGCTTCGCTGGTAACTGGCGAACCGGTTCCGGTCGAAGTTGGACCAGGCGACGCGGTAGTCGGTGCAACGATCAATGCGGGCGGACGTCTTATCGTCCGCGCCACGCGAGTCGGTGCCGACACGGCACTTGCCCAGATCGCACTTCTCGTTGAGAACGCTCAGACCGGCAAGGCCCAAATACAACGTCTCGCCGATCGTGTATCGGGGATTTTTGTACCCGTGGTGATCGTGCTTTCGGCAATGACGCTTGGGTTCTGGCTCACCGCCGCGGCCACCAACGGCGCCACCACCGCGTTCACGGCGGCTGTGGCCGTGTTGATCATCGCCTGCCCGTGTGCGCTTGGATTGGCGACGCCAACTGCGCTGATGGTCGGCACTGGTCGGGGAGCACAACTTGGCATTCTCATCAAGGGACCGGAGGTGCTTGAATCGACGCGCAAGATTGACACCATCGTGCTCGACAAGACCGGCACGGTAACCACCGGTCGAATGTCCATAGTGGATGTTGTAGCGACTGCCCAGGCCACGAGCGACGAGGTGTTGTACTTCGCGGGGTCGCTGGAAGATGCGTCGGAGCATCCCATTGCAAAGGCAATCTCCGCCAGTGCGCAAAACCGTGGTATCACTCTTGGCGCCGTCGAGTCGTTCGGCAACACAGAGGGTCTCGGCGTGCGGGGCGTTGTCGATGGCCATGCGGTGATCGTCGGTCGACAACGGTTTCTCGAAGATTGGTCGCTTCGCCTTAGCGATGAACTCGCGACCGCTCGCGATGCTTCCGAAGCTGCCGGTCACACTCCGGTGTTCGTTGGATGGGACGGGGAGGTGCGGGGGATGCTTGTCGTGGCCGACACGATTAAAGACACATCTGCCGAAGCCATCGTTGCACTTCGCAGACTCGGGCTGCGTCCTGTTTTACTCACGGGAGACAATGTCCGTGCGGCCAACTCTGTCGGCTCGCGGGTCGGTATCGACGAGGTCATTGCCGAGGTCTTACCGTCAGACAAAGTCGAAGTCATTCGTCGCCTCCAGGCCGAAGGCCGAGTGGTGGCCATGGTTGGTGACGGAGTAAATGATGCGGCCGCATTGGCTCAGGCCGATCTTGGACTGGCGATGGGCACGGGGACCGATGTTGCCATTGAGGCAAGCGATCTGACGCTTGTGCGTGGAGATCTGCGTACCGCCGCCGACGCGATTCGGCTGTCACGACGGACGCTGGCAACCATCAAGGGAAATCTGTTTTGGGCTTTCGCCTACAACATTGCCGCCTTGCCCCTTGCCGCGTCTGGTTTGCTCAATCCGATGTTGGCCGGTGCGGCGATGGCGTTTTCGAGCGTGTTCGTTGTATCCAACAGTCTTCGTCTGCGCCGGTTCTCGTGAACATGTTCGAACTTGCAAAGTCAACAACTACTTAGATATAGGAGCAAAATCATGGCGGCATACGACATGCAAAAGGCAGACATCACCAAGCGACTCGCGCGCATCGAGGGCCAAGTGCGAGGCATCGCCCGGATGGTTGACGACGAAAGATACTGCATCGAGATCCTCGATCAGGTTTCGGCGATCACCAAAGCATTACAACAAGTTTCGCTCGGGCTTCTGCACGATCATCTTGAACACTGCGTCGCAGACTCCGTACATGCCGGTGGGTCACAGGCAAAGGAAAAAATCGAAGAAGCGACGTCGGCAATTGCTCGGCTCATGCGTAGCTGACGCTGGCAAAGCACTCAGTCACCGACGAAGCCACTCTTGCCCAAGATCTCGCAGGCGGCTTCTACCCGCTGGCGCATGGGAACCTGATCGGCGAGGGCTGGCACCGTAGCAAAAGATCTCTCGGTTCCGTCTCCGAGAAGTAACAATGCATAAAAATTGAATGGCTGACTCGACTCCGACAGTGCATGGGCATCGCAACGTCCCTCGATA
This sequence comes from uncultured Acidimicrobium sp., assembly GCA_964351545.1. Classification (GTDB taxonomy): domain Bacteria; phylum Actinomycetota; class Acidimicrobiia; order Acidimicrobiales; family Ilumatobacteraceae; genus UBA3006. Next base: position 7,245 of record CAYGOJ010000046.1, on the reverse strand, counting down.
AATCGAACCGGTACATCAACGGTTGATTGGCCTGCTCGGAGCGTCGCCACCGGAGTGTTACTTCCGGCGATCGGTACGAACGTGAAGTTAATGGTGTTACTAACGAAGGTCACTTCAATCGTGGCGGACGATTGGCGGCGAGTGAGTCGCAGCACTCCCTCCGTTACCGGTCGACCTTCAAATGTGACCTCGCGTAGATCGGCAAATTGAATATCGACCTGGCGAAGAATGTGCTGTCGCTCGCAGTCCTTGAGGTACAACTTGCGAGCGAAGTGTTTGACATCGAATACCGGAACTTCGACGACGCGACCATCGAGCAGGGTCGTCTTGACGATTGCCGTTCGTGGATTCGGCATTGTCGCCAAGGTTCCGTCGCCCAGGCAATTCGCCGGGGCTAGTGGTACAGGAAAGTCAATTCGGTCGCCCAGGGCTAGCCGATTGGCTCGACTGCCCACTTTCGTGGTCAGTCCTTCCCAGACGAATTGAACGGCGACCACTTCGAGAATTTCGGCCGTGCCATTAATCAACTGAACTTGGAAGATTCCCTTAGCAACATCGAGGCGATTTTGGATCGGCATCGCTGCCAACACTCCGTCGGGGATCGTGATCGGCTGTTCCACAATTGTCGTGGGTACGGACTCGTCGGCGTCGCCAGTCGAACACCCAGGCAGTGCCACGATGCAACACATGGCCGCAATCATCCGACAATTCAGCAAATTGAAACGCCCCCAGTGTCGCCACCGTACGTTTGAAGTTTCGATGCTACAAATTCAACTATTTTTCGGACTCAGGTGACGAATCTCGAATCCGTTTCACCAATCAACAAGCGGTTGCATCGGGTGTAGGCTCGCGACCGTGCAGATTGAGAGAGTTGGAGTGGTCGGCTGTGGCCTCATGGGCTCTGGCATTGCGGAAGTGAGCGCCCGCGCCGGCCTCGATGTGGTGGTGGTCGATGTCAGTGAAGTTGCCGTAAAGATTGGTCGCGAGCGTATCGAAAACTCGCTGGCCAACGCGGTACGCCGTGGCAAGCTCGACGCCGAATCCCGAACTACGGCACTCGAGGCGCTCACATTTTCGGCCGACATGAGCGCGCTTGCCGACAGGCAACTCGTGGTGGAAGCGGCGACCGAAGCGGAGGACCTCAAGACTGCGATTTTTCGTGTCCTCGACGAGATTGTGGAAGACACCGAAGCGATCCTGGCCTCGAATACTTCGTCGATCCCGATCATGAAATTAGGTATGGCCACTCGCAGACCAGAGCATGTGGTGGGACTGCATTTCTTCAATCCCGTACCGGTGCTTCCATTGGTTGAGTTGGTGTCGTCGCTGGTCACGAGCCCAGAGACAACACAGCGGGCGTCCGACTTCGCTACCGATGTACTCAACAAGCACGTCATCCATTCCAAGGATCGTGCCGGCTTCATTGTCAACGCCCTGCTTGTCCCGTACATACTTTCGTCCATTCGGATGCTGGAGTCTGGCTTTGCCACGGCCGAGGACATCGACACCGGAATGGTTCAAGGTTGCGCTCACCCGATGGGCCCACTCGCACTTGCCGATCTGATTGGACTCGACACAACGATGGCCGTTGCCGAGTCGCTATATAAGGAATTCAAGGAGCCGCTCTATGCCGCGCCGCCGCTCCTTAGCCGAATGGTCGAGGCCGGCCTGCTGGGTCGCAAATCGGGTCGGGGTTTTCACACCTACGATCGCTGAACCTTGAACGATGGATTTACGGCGTGCGACCAAGCATCGTCAGCAACTTGCGTTGCGGTTCGGTCTCGTCGTCGGGCAAAAGCCCACGATCGCCAAATACTCCGCTAGTGGCGAACATCGCGGCTTGAGGTTTGACGACTTCCAAACATGCCGCAACCAAAGTCGGGTCGAGTTCGGTAGATTGCCCGGTCGCCTTGGCCAAATCCCATCCATGTATGAACACATCGATGAAACGGTGACCGCAATACACCGCACCAGGGACCGGTCCGTACGAGACCGCACAGGGTGCAGACATTGCGCCGTCGCGTTCGAAAACCTTGGCGGCCACGGCAGCGGAATCGTCATAGGCAAGAAGCGGATCGGTGCCCAATATATCTCCATCGAGTCGGTCGCCGACGCTGACGATTGTTGCGCCATTGGCCAACTCGGCGGCCCACCAGTTTCCGGCAATCAAGTGAGTGGCTAATTCTCTTACGTCCCACTCTGCGCACGGGGTCGATTCGTGCCATTGGTCTGGCTTTATTCCAGCCATCACGTTGCGAGTTGCGGCAAGTGCTTGCCGATGAAGTAGTGGAAGATTGATTTCGGACATGATGAACTCCTTTGGCTCGCTACTCGGTTTTTTCGCCGACTCGGGTGACGCCCGGACGCGTCCACTGTGGCACCGGTCGACCGAGATTTCCGACACCACTCGGCGAACCGTGCTCGTCGGTGCGCCAGTATGAATATGTCGGCAACTGCGGCCATCCCTCTGGCGAGTCTTCCCACGATTCCCGCCGCCCGAAGGCGGTCATGTCGAGCAGTGCGAACGAGGGACTCATGATCTCGTCGCCCCGACTGGTGTTCCAGTACGTGAGGTAAATCTTTTCATCCCGTCGTAGATAACACGAGATCCGGCCCGCCTCGCCAACGATGTCGTCGTCGAGATGGGAGATGGAATACCACGGCGTTGTGTAGCCCATGAAGTCACGGAAAGCCGCCAACTCGTCATACGGTCCATCGCCGAGGATGGCGAAGGTAATCCCAACGGCGTTGAGGTAGGCCGCGGCGTCTGCATTTTGCATCGGCCAGGAAATCCTGGTGCAACCTTCGCATTGCTTCTCCCACGGTTCGCCGTCGTGAAACATGTGGCTGTAGACGACTAGTTCGTCGCGTCCTTCGAAGACATCGCCGAACGGAATCGGGCCATTTGGGCCGATCACCGTGATGTCGGGCGGCACCTCAGTCATCGGCAATCTGCGTCGGGCTGCGGCGATCGCATCGCCCTCGCGAGTATGTGCCTTCTCGCGCTTGCGCAACTCGAGGAGCTGTCGCTCGAAGTCGATGTGGTCGGTGACTGCTGGGGCTGGAGTGGTCATGGGTTCCTTCGTTCGTTCCTCACTTCGGATCGTAGTTGGCGTGAATCATGGGTGGTAATTGGTCAAAACCCTCTCCGTTTGGTTTGGGTTGATAGGACCTTAACCAGCTGCTAATGTAAGAGTCATGGCGACCAAAACCAGAAACGCGGGCGTACCAGCAAGTTACGACCCAGCGCTGTTCCCGGCGTTCGCCGTAACCGTGGATGTGGTTGTCCTGACCATGTTCGAGGGGGTGCTCCATGTGTTGCTTATTCGTCGCGGAGAGGCGCCGTTTAAGGGAATGTGGGCAATTCCCGGCGGCTTCAAGCGTCCGCAAGAAACTTTGGACGAGGCGGCTAAGCGAGAACTGGTCGAGGAGACCAGCGTCGATGCGGCGAGTTTGCTCACCCAATTCGGTGCTTACGGCGATCCCGAGCGAGACCCGCGCATGAATGTCGTGACGGTCGGGTATCTCGCGGTGCTGCGCGACATGGGTGCGATCATGGCGGGGACGGACGCAGCAGATGCGGCGCTCGTCCCGGTGTCAGATGTTCTCAACGGAAATGTCGACTTGGCATTCGATCATCTGCGAATTGTGGGTGATGCAATTGAGCGCGTACGCGTCGAGTTGGAAGTCAGCGGAATCGCCACCGCATTTGTCGGCCAGACTTTCACGCTGGCCGAGCTTCGGTCGGTGTACGAAGCCGTGTGGGGCGTACAGCTTGATGGGGCAAATTTCCGGCGCAGCCTCTTCACCGAAAATGGATGGGTTACCCCTACCGGGCGCCGGGCTCGACCAGGAGCCGCCGGAGGCAAACCCGCCGAGTTGTTTCGAGCAAAACGAGTGTGGAAATACCGCGGCCCGATTCGACGTCCGCAATGAACCCAGAAATGGAAGTGAACCGATGAGAGCAGTAGTGCACGACAAGTACGGGCCTCCCGAGGTTCTGCGACTTGAAGATGTCGACCGTCCAATGCCCAAGGCCGATGAAGTCCTCGTCAAGATCCACGCCACGACCGTCAATCGAACCGACTGCGGTCTTCGCAGTGCCAAGCCGTTCATCGCGCGCTTCTTCACGGGCCTTTTCCGACCAAAGCAGATGATTTTGGGTACCGAACTAGCCGGCGAGATCGAAGATGTTGGCGCGAGCGTCAGCGAGTTCAAAGTCGGCGATGAGGTTTTCGGCATGAAAACAGGCGCGCACGCCGAGTATGTCTGTGTTCGAGAAAGCGGCGCGCTGGCACACAAACCGACGAACATGACCTTCGAAGAGTCCGCAGCAGTCTGCGATGGAGCGATCATCGCCTTGGCCGGCCTAAAAAGGGCCGATCTCCGAGCGGGAAAGAGCGTTCTTGTCTACGGCGCATCCGGATCTATCGGAACGGCCGCTGTGCAATTGGCCAAATACTTCGGCGCCCACGTCACCGCCGTTTGCAATACCAAAAATATTGAAGTTGTGCAATCACTTGGAGCTGACGAGGTCATCGACTACACGCAGGAAGACTTCACCAAGAACGGCCAGACATACGATGTCATCTTCGACGCGGTCGGCAAGCACTCCTTTAGGCGATGCCGACGATCACTGGAGCCGGGCGGGAAATACCTCGAAACCGACCTGGGTTTTCTCTGGCATGTACCCCTTCTGATCCTGTTGACCAAGTGGATTGGCAGCAAGAAAGTGATGCTCGTCATTCCGAAGTACACAAAGGCAAATGTCGTGTTCGTCAAGGAACTGATTGAAGCGGGAATGTATCGGGCGGTCATCGACAGGTGTTACACCCTGGAGCAAGTCGTCGACGCAACCAGATATGTGGAGACCGAGCAGAAAACCGGAAACGTCGTCTTAACGGTCGGTGGTGATCGATGAGAGCGGTCGTGCACGACAGGTACGGTGCCCCAGAGGTCCTACGAATCGAAGACGTCGAGCGTCCCGTGCCGAAAGCGGACGAGGTTCTTATCAAAGTTCACGCCACCACGGTCAATCGGACGGACTGCGCCATTCGCGCGGCCAAGCCATTCTTCTGGCGATTCTTTGCCGGTGTGCTCCGACCAAGGCGAAAGATCCTCGGCATCGAACTGACTGGCGAGGTTGCACAAGTGGGCGCAGCCGTCACCCAATTCAAAGTCGGCGACCATGTCTTTGGCATCAGCCCAAGCAAGTTCGGCGCACACGCCGAATACATCTGTGTCCGGGAGTCCGGCGCATTGGCCCACAAGCCGGCCGGCATTACGTTCGCAGAAGCCGCGGCGGTGTGCGACGGAGCGATTCAGGCACTGGCTTCTCTAAGGCGTGCCGAACTCAGTTCTGGACAAAAGATCCTCATCTATGGCGCCTCCGGTTCATGTGGCACGGCCGCAGTGCAGATAGCCAAATACTTCGGTGCCGACATCACCGCGGTTTGCAATACCAAGAACATCGAGTTAGTCAAAGGGCTTGGCGCGGACAGGGTCATCGACTACATGCAGGATGACTTCACCAAGACCGGCGATACCTACGATGTCATTCTCGACGCGGTCGACAAGACCTCATTCCTACGTTGCAGACGTTTGCTGAAGCCTGGCGGTGTGTACATCGCAACCGACCTCGGTCGGCTCATGGTCGAAAATTTGATCCTCATACTTTGGACTTCGCGAATCGGGAAGAAGCGGGTGCGGATGGGGATGCCAAAGTACACGCAGCAGGACATCCTTTTGATCAAAGACCTCATCGAGTCAGGGAAGTACCGAGCGGTCATCGACAGGTGTTACACCCTGGAGCAAGTCGTCGACGCAACCAGATATGTGGAGACGCAGCAGAAGACCGGAAACGTCGTACTTCTAATCAATTCTTACCGAGAAAAGGAAACCAACACATGAGAGCAGCAGTTCGCAACGCATATGGACCACCCGATGTTTTGAAATTTGAGGAAGTTGATAAGCCGGACCTCACGGACGATGGAGTATTGGTGCGAGTCCGCGCCGCCTCGATCAACCCCGCGGACTGGTACACCTTGACCGGCAAGCCCTACATTGCTCGCACGCAGGCGGGTCTACGCAAACCAAAGAGCAACAGGCTGGGAACCGACTTCGCCGGGACTGTCGAAGCGGTCGGAAAAGATGTCGACGACTTTCGACCCGGTGATGAGGTGTTTGGCGCGAGGAGCGGAGCGCTTGCCGACTACGTGTGCGTTCGCGACGCGGTCGTCTTGAAGCCGACCAACATGACATTTGAACAGGCCGCAGCGGTTCCGGTGGCGGCGCTCACCGCACTGCAAGGACTACGCGACAAGGGAAATCTTCAGCCAGGGCAAAAAGTTCTGATCAACGGCGCATCGGGAGGTGTAGGAACATTTGCCGTGCAGATCGCCAAGGCTCTCGGCGCGGAAGTGACTGGCGTGTGCAGCACGAGGAATGTCGAACTCGTGCGTTCGCTCGGCGCCGATCATGTCATCGACTACACAAAGGAGGACTTCACCCGAGGCGACCGGCGCTACGACCTGATACTTGACAACGCCGGAAGCAGGTCGTGGTCAGAGACAAAGCGCGTACTCAACCCGAGAGCCACCCACGTCATCGTCGGAGCACCAAAGGGCGGTGGTTTCTTCGGGCCGTTGACTCACATTGTCAAGGTGCGCCTGGCGGCATTGGGCAGTAAACGGAAGGTCATGTTCTTCATTGCCAAGTTGAATCGAGCGGATCTGATTGTTATACGAGAATTTTTCGAGTCAGGCAAAGTGACGCCGATCGTCGACAGGTGTTTCGAGTTGAGTAAATCTGCCGACGCTTTCCGCTACCTAGGAGAGGGACACGCCCAAGGGAAAATCATCGTCAGTTGGTGAAGTTTGTGCCGGGTGGAATCGAGACACGTTGCGCTGGGACACCAGAGAAGTGCCGCTCGCACACACCATATGAATGAGGCGACGGTATTCCACTCATCAACTTAAGTTGATAACATGGAACCGCTGATTCTTGCAAGCGCCCGAAAGCACGGGATCACCGACACCGACATGCTGCACGCCATTCGAAACTTCATCCGCGAATTATCGCTCGATGATCTTGTCATGTTCATAGGACCCGACAACTCGGGGCGACTCATTGAGGTCGGGGTCGTACGAGTTAATCACGAGGTTCGAATTATCCACGCAATGCCTGCCCGATTGAAATTCTTGGAGATCTAACATGCCTAAGTCAATTTCGGAAATAGTTCTCCAC
>CAYGOJ010000045.1:0-11393 GCA_964351545.1 uncultured Acidimicrobium sp. | reverse complement strand
GTGTATGAGTTTCCGGCAATAAATAGTTTGTCGGAAGTGAGTTTGGTGGCACCGTAAAGATTAATTGGGCTACTTGCCTTGTCGGTGGAAAGCGCCACAATCCTCTGGACACCCTTATCAATACAGGCGTCGATGACGTTCATTGCCCCAATGACGTTCGTCTTGACGGCCTCGAACGGATTGTATTCGGCAGTCGGGACAATTTTTGTCGCAGCGGCGTGTACAACGTAGTCGATACCTGCCAATGCTCGTGTTAGTCGATCTTTATCTCGAACGTCTCCGATAAAGAACCGAACACGATCGTCGTCCTTGAACTCCTTGGCCATCTCCCATTGCTTCATTTCGTCGCGTGAAAAAATTACAAGTCGACGTGGGTTGTACTTGGCCAAGGTCATGGGGACAAATGCGTGTCCGAATGAACCGGTACCGCCGGTGATGAGGATTGACGAGCCGCTAAGCATGATTAGGCACCTGATCTATAAATTTGGCTCCTAGGCGCTGGAGCAAGTCGCGTAGCACGGTATTTCCTTGGTCGAACACCATGAGATCTTCAGTGTACTTGGCGATTTCGCGGGACCATTCAACCTCATCAACGGTAATCAAGTAATCCATCACGCGATCAAACTCAGACTCACTCGGCGAATTCGTCCAGAAGGGTCCGTGCGGTTCATAATTCGCTGGCCAGCCGAAATTGAGTTCATCAATTTTCCTTCCAAGGAGTTGAGAAATGAGCTCACCTCGCACGGAAAGGAATGCCGTTCTCTTTCCTCTGGCGAGGAACTCGTAGCCCAGCGTGCTGTCAATGCTGACGATCAGGTCTGCTGCGTCGAGCGTCTCATATGTCGAAAAGTCACGAGTTCGCGGGGCATAAGTCCATTGGTGGTCGCCGATTGCTTTGGAAAACATCGAGAATTCATGTCCAAGGTCGTGGTTGCGCTTGCCGCAAATAATGAATTCGAATTTCCGCGCACTACAAAATCCTGCAAGATAATTCGCGACCAGAAAATCCGCCTGGTAAAAGTCGCAGTCCGGTACGAATGAATTATCGAAATGGATTCCCTCTGAGCTACTCGGTATGGCTCGTGGGGGATGCTGCGAGACAAATGCGATCGAAAATGGTTTGACCCGAACTGAATTGGACTGGTATTTGTTGTTTTTCAGGCTGCCGGTAATGACTGGCGTGGTTTTGAGGACTTGACTTAATTGTTTGCCAACCTGATGACTGAACACGCAGTAGTAGTCGCACGAGGGAGAATCGGCACTTTCGAGTAGCGAAAAGAATCCTTGATTGGCGCGCGAGGCGTAGTTCGCGCGTATCCCATTTTGAATTGCGATTGTCGTAATCCCCGGAAAACTTTTCTTGAGCGTTAGAAAGTACAAATCATTGTCAATGAGCGTGATGATGAGTTGCGGATTGACACGCCGAATATATGTGTTCTGATACTCACGCATTGATTTTTTACCACGCACGATGGTGGCGAGCAAGACAGGTACGTTTAGTCTCTCGCGATCAAGCACGTGTGTTGGCATCGTCCCGCAGACTTCTTGGATGAGTTCAGCGCCGGCCGCGTCAAGGATGAGGATTGCCGATCGTTTCGGAATTCGCCAGCTAAATTGCACGGTCCTATCGATCCAAATTTCGCGCGGTTTCTCGGGCTCGCACCAAATCTTCCGGTTGGTCAATATCAATGGATTCGAATTCGTCGACTTCAATCCACCCAACTGGCGCAAGAAAAAGCGACTGCTCAGTTCGGAATCTCTTGATGTTGGCGATGTAGATGCTGCCACTTTGTCGGACCACATCCGGAAGCTGTTGCCGAGGGCTAGAGAGATCGCTGACGGTGGTGAAAGGTTGGACAGTTGATCCCATTCGAATCAACATTTTTGACGGATGGTGAGTTACGGGAGTAACTCCAAAAATTGAACCGAATTTGCCCAATTGAACAAACAATTGAATTGCGTTCTCTAGTTTGTCAGGGTCGCGTAAAGGTGATGTGGGTTGCAAGAGGACAAGATTGTCCGGAAGTGGTGCTGTGGATTCGGACTCGGAGAGCGCGTGCATGATCGCCAGTTCGATTGGCGATTCGTCGGTAGCAATCTCCATTGGCCGTCGGATAGTTTCGACCCCGAAACGACTGGCCTCGTCGAGGATTAGCTGATCGTCACTGCTCACAACTATTCGAGTAATAGACGGACATTTGATGGCCGATGTGATGGCCCGCGCGACAAGCGTTAGACCGGAAACAATTTCAAGGTTCTTATGTACAATTCCCTTTGAGCCGCCACGCGCCGGAATGATTGCAATGCATCCGGTCACATCAGGTCCTTTAGATCCACAAATGTCTTGTCGATTGGCGTGGAAAAGAGCACATCGGAGTCAATTAGAGAGGCGAATCGCTTGGCCGATTGACCGTCGCCGAATGCCGACTGTGGCTGAATGTGGCGCATCGATTCCGTCTGAAGGATTGCCTTGAGTATGGCCGACGACTCCGCGGGCACCGAAATGATGTTTTCATCCTCGTGCCGACCGCGTTGTCGATTGCCAATGTCTACTGTTGGAACTCCGTAAAAAGGGGCCTCGCGGATTCCGGCACTTGAATTGCCAACAATTGCCGATGCGTTTCGAAGAAGCGTTAGGAAGTACTCGAATCTCAATGATTCAAAACATCGAAATCGAGATGGGTTCTCAGCTAGTCGAGAATACTGATCGACGATGTCCTCGTAGCCAGTGTCATTATTCGGATGGATTACAACGAAGTTTCTATGGCTGGCAAGGAGTGCATCGACGAATTGCTCCGCAGCTGATTTGTTTGCGGTTTGCTCGGTAGTGACCGGATGGAATATGGCGATGATGTATGACTCAAATCTAATGTCGTATCGTTGTTTTGCGGTTTCGAGGTCGGGCAATGTCGGCGACAACATGATGTCAATGTCCGGCGAACCAATAACGTGAATTGAGTCTGGCTGTTCGCCGAGTTGAAGCAGTCGGGTTTGGGCTTCGCTATTTGCAACCAGATGAATATGAGAGAGCTTGCTCACCGCATGTCGAATCACGCCATCAATCGTTCCAGACAATTCTCCACCTTCGATGTGAATGACTGGTGTATTACGCAGCGCGCCGGTTATCGCTCCGGCGAGTGCCTCTGGACGATCCCCATGAACTACGAGCGCATCGGGTCGATGCGCATCGAGAAAATTAGACACTCCAGTAATCGTGCTGGACACCACCCGATCCATAGTGTCTCCATCTTGCTGGTTAACAAACGAAAAAATCTCAATCTCGGAAGGTAGAAGTTTCACTTCCTTCACCGTTGCGCCAAATCGTTTCTGCATGTGCATACCGGTGGCGATGACCGAAACCTTGCAACCGTGTTGGCTTGAAATGAGAATCAACGGCTTTAGTTTTCCAAAATCGGCACGGGTCCCCGTGATGAATGCAATGTGGCGCCTATTCGACATCGGACCACTTCAATTGCTCACCCCGATCAATGGATCGAGTTGCACGCTTGCCGACCACTTGATTGAAATCAAAAGCAAGAATCTCACCGGTACCCGGTCTCTTTACCCAGATGTTCTTATCGGTCAAAGTTTCGCCGCTGACGATCGGCGTGATCGAAACGACGGATGCGTATGCAAAGTCAATTGTTGGCTGTTCGCCCGGGAGGACGCCTTTGGACCCACCGCTTGCCGAATGAACGATCCTTGATCCTTCGAGCAATTCCACGAATCCGATTGGATCGATTGAGATATCAATATCTTCGCCCTTCCAAGACTTGTCGCTGGTGAAGTGACGTTCAATTATCGAAGCTCCGAGGGCGACGGCCGCCAACGCCGGCAAATTTGAAAGCGAATGATCCGATATTCCGATCACCGTGTTCGGATAGGTCTCCCGCAATTCTGTGATACATCCAAGTCGGACCGATTCAAATGGAGTCGGATACATACTCGTACAATGAAGGAGCGCAAATTCTACGCCTTCATCTTCGAGTGCCTCGACCGTCCGCGCTATTGACGAAGCATCGTTCATTCCAGTGCTGACAATCATCGGCTTGTGATGCTGAGCGATGTGCCGAAGTAACGGAATATTGTTGCATTCGCCTGAGCCGATTTTGAAAGCCTCAACTCCGAAGCCTGCCAATCGATCCGCGGCCTCGCGTGAAAACGGCGTTGACAAATAGATCAAGCCAAGCGACTCGGCGTGCTCTTTACATCGGAGCTCCTCGTCTGGGGTAAGAGTGCATTGATCAATAATGTCCCAAATAGAACGAGTCGAATTTGCGGGAATGACATCGTTAGGAATCATCTCGTCATCAACGCCATGGGCTTGGAACTTGACACATTCGCCCCCGGCCTTGGCTATGTCATCGATCATTCGAATTGCCCGATCAATGCTGCCGCCATGATTAATACCAATTTCCGGAATCACCAATGGTGGATGGATGTCGCCAACAAGCCGATTGGCGATCCTTATTTCACGTTGGCCAGTCGTTGTCACAGTTCTCGCCGTTTCGTCAGCGGAGTAGCCCTGTCACTGTGGTGACCGCGTACGCGATGATCACAGAGACAATGACGGTAAGTATGGCTCCGATGACAACCGCACCTGCCCCGAGAGTTCCACTGGCGATGAGTCGTCGTTGCTGGTTTGGTGCCTTATATAGAGGTGTCATTCGATTCTCGACCCGAACGACGATTGGTTGGTTTGGTCTGGCAGGCTTAGAGCGACTAACTAGAAAGATGGCGCCCAAAGTGAGTAGTACGACAAGCAGCGATCTGATCGTCACGCCAGTGACCGATTGACCAGTGAGTGGAATCATGAGCGACGACAACAGCACGATGTCCATAAGCGTACTGCCGCCGCCAGTTCCAGCGCACGCAGAATACCCAAGCGGCAACCCCTCGCGTGCGCATCGGTTGTGGTGGGCGTTGCCGCTTCTGACGATGGCATGGTTGGCAATGGCCGCCATATTGGTCGCTTCACTTGTGCGAGTTCAGTATTGGGAGGTGGCACCGGGAACCGCATCGCAGGTTTCCGATCGCCTTACCTTCGATTCACAGGTATTGAATCAAGTAACTCACTATCCAGCAGAAACTCCCGTGTTATTCGTGACCGCGTTTGGCGGACAGATGAGTGCGCTTGATGCGGCAATTGGTTGGATCGATCCCGATGTGCAAGTCGATTCGTTTGTCGAGCGTTTTGGCACATCCACTCCGGCCGAGCAGCGCAGGCTGGGCTTTGAGTCGATGACGAGTGCCAAGCAAATAGCAGAGTTTGTGGCGTTCAATCGCCTTGGTCTCGAAGTCTCCATGAAATATGGCGAAGTGATAGTCGAAGAATTGGTGTGTCTGGAATTGCCGACACGCTTGAGCGCATGTAAGCAATTGAATTTAGGCGACACGATTACCGCCCTGGACGGAAATGAAATAGCGACCCTCGACGACTTAATCAGAGTAATTGCGGACTACATTCCGGGTGACGTAGTGACATTGAGCGTCATTGCTCACCAAACTTCGACAGTTGTCGATCGGCGAGTGCAACTAATTGCCGATCCAGACGATCCGAACCGGACACTCATCGGGATTGTTCCGGCCGACACGCGAACTGTCGATCTGCCATTTGAAGTTGGAATTAACACGAACAGCATCGGCGGTCCATCGGCGGGGCTCGCCTTCACGCTGGCACTACTCGACGAATTGACGCCGGGGGACCTCAATGGGGGGACAAAGGTCGCAGCGACGGGGACCATTTCGGAAGATGAAACCGTTGGTGCGATTGGTGCCTTGCGCCAAAAGACGGTCGCAGTGAAGGCCGCAGGAGCCAAGGTATTTTTGGTCCCAGCGTCGCAAAGTGAAGATGAATTGGCACAGGCTCGCCAAGTCGCCGGCGCAAGTTTGCGTATCATTCCGGTGGCAAATTTGGAGGATGCATTGAATGCATTGCTAGACCTCGGGGGAAGTGGTCTAACGAATGCCACAATACAGCTCTAAATCGGGCGTACTCTTGACGCATGGCGATTACCTTTTCGCGCCCCGATCCGTCTTCGCCCGCCGCTGTAGGTGCGGCGCAGTTCACCGTTGGCCGACGCGGTTATGAGCAAGACGAAGTCCGAGACTTTCTTCGAATGGTATCTGCCGAACTGGCACGCTTGCAGGAGCGCGAACGCTTTCTAGATAGTGAACTTCGCGCACTCCAAACCCGAGGTATGTCTGCCCCGGGGGTACTCGATGAGGAAACCGTGACGACGCTGCTTGGCGCCGAAACCGCTCGGGTATTGACTGTTGCCCGTGAGGCAGCGCAGCAGATGCGTGCTAGAGCAGCCGAATCCGCCGAACGACTGGTCCGCGAAGCCAGTTCCGATGCCACTCGAATCCGAGAGGAAGCCGAAATTGAAGCGTCGCGTCGACGAAGTGATGTTGCCGTCGATGTTGAGGCCGAAATTGAACTGGCCAAACAGCAAGGTCGCGAAATGGTCAATGAGGCCCGTGAGTATCGAGAAAAGGTACTGGCGGAAATGGCGCGGAGACGGGAAAGCGCCAGAGAACAAATTGAGCAGATTATTCACGGCCGCGATCATCTTTTGAGCGTGTTCGAACGCGCCAGTTCGGTTGCCCAAGAAGTTGTTGGTGAGCTTAAAGAATTCGACGATGTATCCGATCAGATCTCCAAGGTTGCCTCAACTACCGGCCCCGCCGCCGCTCCATTTGATTACGAGAAAGATCCCGAGGCGCTTCCGATTTCGACAGAAAACACCACCGCGGTCGATGCGCTCGAACCAATCGTGGAAGTCTCAACTGAGATCGTGGAAGTAGTTTCAGAAGTTGTTGAAATCGAAACAGTTGCAAGCGAACCCGTTACCTCGACTTCCGAGATCACTCAAAATAGTTCGTCGGCGATGGTCGACCATCCCTCTGCCGAACCTGCTGAGTCAGGTCGAATCGCACAGGTAGTTCAATTGTTTGGCAAATCGAAGCGAGGCAAGACCGCTGACGAATTGCAGGCGGTTGTGTCAGACGCAGATAGCGAGATCCCAAAAATTCCATCCACTCAGTCGCAAAAGAAATCCGTCGATGACTTGTTCGCAAAATTGCGGGCGACCAGCACGAGTTCCGTCGCCAGTGAGACGTTGGCAACAACCAAAGGTACGGGACACAAGAGATTGGAAGTAGTCAAGTCTCCACCTGTGGATTCGACATCCACAAAATCCAAATCGACAAAGGCCGACAAGCCGGCGGGGAAGCAGCCGACCCCAAAAGCGGTCGTCCCAAAGGTAGATGAGTCGCTTTTTGTTCGGCGCGCCGAAATTCTCGACCCGCTCATCGCCACGATGACACGCAAGGTGAAACGTGTATTGGCGGACGAGGAAAATTCAATACTTACCTATCTCGAAGGCAAAAAAGCCTTAGTTGCCCTAGAGAAGTTGTTGCCCGAGACATCTATTCAGACCCAGCAATGTGTGGAGTCTCTCACCGAAGACATCATGTCGGCGGCCATGGGCGGGGCGAAGTCTCTATCCTCGAGCATGAAGTCCGATCTGCGCAAGAAGATCAGCAATGCGTCGGTCATGCAGGTGTTGGCCAAGAGCATTGAGGAAAACATTGTCCTACCGCTACGTGATCGAATTCAGCGTTGTGTCGTTCAGAGCGATGGAAACCGCGACGAAATGTCGAGTTTGGTGCGAAGCGCTTATCGCGAGTGGAAAATTCAGCGAATCGATTCTCACATACCGGATCTAGCGTGTCTTGCTTATAGTCGCGGCGCATATCTTGTACTCGACGTCGGTACACCCGTTTGTTGGATGGTTGATCCAAATGGACCCGCATGCGCGGATGCTGAAGACAACGCACTCGCCGGTGCGACGCCGCTCGGCACAGAATTTCCGACAGGAAATTTGCATCCGACTGCCCACGCCGGTTGCCGCTGCCTAGTGACGCCGTCACTGGGCTAACCTCCAATCCGTGCGGAACCCTGCTGATCTACCCCCTCGTCGACGTACCCCGTCGACCGGTGGATTTCGGATTAAGGCACCTCGTCGAAGCAGGTTGATCGCCACCGTTTTTGTTGGTCTCGTCGTGTTGCTGTTTATTTCTGCGCGAAGTGTTGCTTCGTTTTATGTGAATGTCTTGTGGCACAACTCGGTGGGGCGAAGCGATGTGCTGTGGGGAGTTATCGGGACCAAAGCGCTACTCGGGGTGACATTCGTTGTCGTCTTTTTCGTCCTTCTTATTCTCAACTTGTGGATTGCGGACCGAATGGCGCCAATCGTCGTCGGAAATTCACCTGAGCAACGAGTACTTTCGGGATATCAGCAACTCGTCGGTCGACGAAAGTGGCTTGTTCGCGTGGTGGTTGCTGGCGTTCTTGGACTAATGGTCGGGCTACCTGCAATGAGTCAATGGCAGGAGTGGCTGTTGTTTCGCAACCATCAGCCATTCGGAACAAAAGATCCGCTGTTTAATCATGACGTCAGTTTCTATGTCTTTCGCTTGCCGTTCATTGAGTCCACGGTAAGTTGGCTTTTTGGTTCGCTCGTGCTGATCACCTTGGTCACGGCAGTTTCGTATTATCTGAACGGCGGAATACGTGTTCAGGCAGACATGCGTCATGTCACTCCGCAGGCCAAGGCACATCTTTCGGTGTTGTTCGCTGCTCTGGCTCTTGTGCGGGCCGTTAGCTACTGGTTGTCACGCTTTGAATTGACGCGCTCAACGCGCGGTGTTGTACAAGGCGCAACATATACGGATGTCAAGGCTCAACTCCCGGCCATCAACCTGATGATCCTGGTCTCGATTGCAGTCGCGTTGTTGTTCCTCTGGAATGTGCGCCAGAAGGGTTGGCGACTACCGGTGCTGGCGACCCTGATGTGGATAGTCGTCGCCGTCGCCGCGGGCACTATCTATCCGGCAATTGTTCAGCGCTTTTCGGTCCAACCAAATGTGAGTACAAAGGAACTTCCGTATATCGCCCGCAATATTTCCGCCACAAAGTCGGCGATGGGAATCAGTGATGTCGAGCAGGTTCCGGTCTCATTCGGAGCAATCACCGCAAGCGATGTGACTACACATGACGCGCCGCTGCGCGATGTGCGGCAACTGGATCCGACGGAAATGCGAGATCGGTTCGCGCTGGATGAGGGACTTAAATCGTTCTATGCGATTCGAGATCTTGACGTAGATCGATATTCCATTGACGGGCGCACACAGCAGGTGATGGTCGGTGCGCGTGAACTCAATCCTGATGGGATTCCAAACCGAACGTGGGTATCGCGCCACTTGCTGTACACCCACGGTTGCGGTCTCGTGGGAGCGCCGGCAAGCATTGTCACTGCAGATGGGCGACCAATGTATGTCGATCTCGACATTAAGCGTCCACAGCTGTATGTAGGTGAAAATCTTGGATCGTATTCGATTCTCGGAACAGAACAAATCGAACAAGCATGCCCCGACGTGGCGCCGGCACCATATGCGGGCGACGGTGGAGTGAAATTGTCATCCACTTTGCGGCGTCTTGCATTTGCCGTGAATTTTGCCGAGTACAACCTATTCGGATCAAATCTCATCACCAAAGATTCGCGAATCATGTGGATCCGAGATGTCAAGCAGCGAGCCGAAAAGGTCGCCCCGTTCCTCCGCTATGACGTCGATCCCTATCCGGCAGTGGTCGACGGCAACGTGGTGTGGATATTGGATGCGTATACAACGACGGATCGTTACCCATACGCGCAGAAGGCAAACGTCTCACAACTCACTTCAGGTAGCGGACTCAATGCCAGTTTCAACTACGTGCGAAACAGCGTAAAAGTCATCGTCGACGCATACACGGGTGGACTGACTTTTTACCTTGTCGATCCGACCGATCCAATTGCTGCGACGTGGGCACACGCATTTCCAAAACTCATGACTCCCGTCAGCGAGGCATCCGCCGATTTGGTTGCGCACTTCCGCTATCCAGAGGATCTCTTTCGCGTGCAGACAAATATCTTCGGGCGTTATCACTTTGACGACTCAACTTTGTTCTTCAACCGCGATGCGGCGTGGAGTGTGGCTCAGTCGCCATCCACCGAAACCAATGGTTCCACTGGCGCGATTGCTGGCACCGAAATCGCCGCAAACGCAGATGCAATCAACGTTCAAGACGCAAACGTGATCAGGTTCGAGCCCTACTACACGATATTTCATGAGCCAAACAGCACGGAATCGTCGGGCGTATTCTCGATGCTTCGACCATTTGTACCGTTTTCATCCGACGACTCACGCAAGGAACTTCGCGCGTTCATGGTGGTCTCCAGTGACCCGCGCACGTACGGCAAAATCACGATCTACGAAATGACTGATCCACTTCCGGACGGACCGGCAACAGTTGCCGCGGAATTTGGCAGCAACCCGGTCGTGTCGCATCAGGTGACATTGCTCGATCAGCGCGGGTCTCGAGTCGTGTTCGGTGACTTACAGATGGTTCCCGTGGCCAACGGATTAGTTTTCGTCCGACCGCTGTATGTTCGCCCCGACGATCCCAACGAGAAGCAGGTATTCGTCCGAAAATTCCTTGCTTCGTATAACAAGACCGTTGTAATTAGCGACGACCTAACTAGTGCAATCGCCCAACTCTTTCCTGGCTTTACCAACGATCTGGGAGATCGTTTGGACGACGGAACCGCGGTCACGACGACAACCACTCCTGGTAGCCCGGGGACTGCAACAACCGTTCCGACAACGGTCGCTCCGCCCTCGACGATTAACACTGGATCGATGACGGCGAGTGAATTGCTCGCTCAAGCCGAGACGCTTTTCAACGAGGCCGATGCCGCACTCGGAGCAACCCCGCCTAACTTTGCGCTTTATCAACAAAAACTTGAGCAAGCTCGCGAACTCATTCGCCAAGCGATCGCCCTTGTTGGCAATTGATCGACAGTCGTTATTTGATTTTGCGCAGTTGCTCCGCAATCAAGGCAAGATCTTGTCGAAATGCGATTTCATAGCGGGCCTGTTCGTTGGCGATCCGAGTTTGACTGACGCGCAGTAGCTCAAGCGCGCTGACCAACTCTGGGTTATTTTCTCTTTGCGTGATGGCTTCAATGTCGGAACTCAGTTCATGCAACTGTTGCGATAATTCTGCGGTCATGTTTGTTAGACGAGTATCAATTGCACTAATGCGCTGATCAAGGCCATTTGCCGCAGCAGTAACAGCCGAGAGTTCATTCGTGCGCTTGGTGAGTTCACTTCGTAATTCATTAAAGTCTGAGCGAAGCGCGTCAAGGTCTTCGACAGATGCCTTGGGCGTACGAGAAAAGAAAGCCATGATAGTCGAGGTTGTAAAGCGTATAGCGCTCTCGCTACCGTACAACCTCTACGACGCGGGGTGGAGCAGTCCGGTAGCTCGTTGGGCTCATAACCCAAAG
>CAYGOJ010000044.1:0-11433 GCA_964351545.1 uncultured Acidimicrobium sp. | reverse complement strand
GCGAGCCTTTTTCTTCTTTGTTTTCTTCGACATAGTCCCGCCATGCTAACGCCGGTCCCGATGTTTGCCCCCTATGCAGCATTCGACGCCACCGTCGAAGCCACATCCTCGTCATTGATCTCGATGAAAATACACTCGCCGGGGCAATCTTCGGCGGCACGCACTACGGCGATCTGGTTTCGCACGCTTACGACTGCGAGACTGCCCGAGCTACCCGGGTTATTAAATGCAACACCGTGTTCGGCGACATAAGCGATGCCGTCCTCAAGTTGGACAAAGGCGTCTTGACAGTGATCGACGCACAAGCCGTCGCCGGTGCACAGATCCTGATCAATCCACACTCGCATCACTTACACGCTAGTGAAAGCTTGACTCTCTCAGGCAACCGCGGCAACAAAAACCAAAGCAACGAGCACCAAATTTCGGGTGACATTTGACCAACCGATGGGTCGAGTGGATCGCCGACCAAAACATGCACACGGCGGGCGTCGCCCGCGAAGCAATTGCCCGACGATTATTGCGGTAAACAACATCAACATGGTCAGAGCAACGACATTCACGACTCCGCTGAAGACTCGACCAATGAGCCCTAGTCCAATGACAATCTCAAGCCACGGGACAATTTGGGCCACGATTCGCGGGACGCCAAGATCGCGAGCCTGCGCCAGCCAGTCTTGACCGATCGCCAGTTTCGAAACGCCGGCGAACACAAAAACCGCACCGACGAAGGCCGAGCAAATCCAGGCAATTACTTCCGCATTCATCTATTGAATTCAGTGGGCGGCGATGCCGGCAACTCTTCCCTTAAAAAACGTCATCGCAGATTCCTTTGATTCGGTCGTGTGCAGATCATTGACCGTGGCGAGCACGAACTGATGGTCGCCCGCGGGCGTGACGGATTCGATCGAGCAATCGATCCAGGCAATAACGCCAGGTAATACGGGAGCCCCGCCAGGCGACAATGTGTATTCGATGCCCGCGAACCGACTCGAGTCACCCTCTACTTGTTCCTTGGCGAATCGCCAACACAACTCTTCTTGAGACTGAGCCAGCACGTTGACGCAAAAGGTTCCGCTCTGTTGAATAAGTGGCCAACTCCTTGAGGTCACTCCCTGAAAAAAACCCACCATCGGTGGTACAAGTGAAACCGATGTGAAGGTACCGATCGTCACTCCCGTAGGTGATCCGTCGCTTCCGCACCCCGTTACGACGACAACACTGGTCGGAACATGCCCAAGTACGTGTCGAAAATGGATGCTGTCAAATGGCACGCTCACTGACGCGATGCTACCCACAGCGATGACCTATCGTTTGACCCATGGTCGGCACTCCGCTCCCACAGTC
Source organism: uncultured Acidimicrobium sp. (assembly GCA_964351545.1). Lineage (GTDB taxonomy): Bacteria > Actinomycetota > Acidimicrobiia > Acidimicrobiales > Ilumatobacteraceae > UBA3006. The sequence goes on along the minus strand of CAYGOJ010000044.1, from coordinate 10,089 downwards.
ATCAACGTTGAGTGAAGCTCGGATAACAGTAAACGGAATCGAATTTGTTGCACTCGAGTGCGGTGCAGGCCCGCTGGCGCTTTGCCTGCACGGATTCCCCGATACGGCATACACATGGCGTCACCTATTGCCTGCCCTCGCAGAGGCTGGCTTCCACGCCGTAGCCCCGTTCATGCGCGGGTTCGCACCGACATCGGTGGCGCCGAATGGCGCGTATCAAACTGCGGCTCTCGCTACGGATGCCAACGCATTACACACCGCACTTGGCGGAGATAGTTCCGCAGTAATCATCGGACATGATTGGGGCGCGACGAGCGCCTACGGAGCAGCGATCACCGAACCTGATAGGTGGAAAAGCGTTGTGGGCATCAGCGTTCCACCGTGGGGTGCGATCGGTAATGCTTTCCTGACGAATCTCACCCAGTTGCAACGCAGTTGGTACATGTTCGTGTTTCAGCATCCGCTTGCGGACTTCATAGTGGCGGCCAACGACTTTGCATTTATCGACTTGCTGTGGAGACAGTGGTCCCCTGGATACGAAGCGGAGGTCGATCGTCAACACGTTAAGGACGCGCTTAGCGATCCCCTCCACATGCAGGCAGCGCTCGGTTACTACCGCGCCACGCTCGGTTCGGGATATCGCGATCCCGCGCTGGCCGATGTGCAAATCGCGATGCAATCGGAATCGCCGCCCCAACCGACGCTGTATTTACACGGCGCCAACGACGGCTGTATCGGCGTCGAAGTTGCTCACGACGCAAGGTCGCGTGCACCGGGAAATAGCTCTGTTCGCATCGTCGAAGACGCCGGACACTTTTTGCACTTGGAACAGCCGAAAATCGTCAACAAACACATCCTCGACTGGGTTACCAAGTAGCGGACAACCGATCGTGACCGCTCCGCTGCTCCCCGATGGTTTTGTCGTCTTTGTTAAACGGGACTGCGCCACCTGTGTGATGGTCACGCCCGTAGTGCAACACCTAACAAGGGACATCGATGGCTCGACGCCCTGCACTGTATTCACTCAAGATGACCCGACATTTCCAGAGGGTACGAACGCGATACATGACGCAGACCTTGCGCTGAGCTGGCATCACAGTATCGAGACAGTTCCTACCTTGATTCGTGTTGTAGACGGTCGCGAAGTTGACCGCACGGTCGGCTGGGTTCGCGGTGAGTGGCGATCGATCACGGGAATCGATGACCTCGGCAGTGAACTTGTTGAATTTCGACCGGGTTGCGGTTCACTCAGCGTGGATCCCGATCTCGCCGACGAATTGAGAGTTCGCCATTCCGGATCGACTCTGCATGCCCGTCGACTGGAAATTGCCGAACGAGAAGACAATATGGAGGCGCTTTTTGCTCGCGGTTGGACGGACGGACTTCCGGTTGTGCCACCGACCGAAGCACGCGTAATGCACATGCTCCGTGGAACATCGCGGGCGCCACAAGAGATCGTGACAATCGTTCCTCCCGATCTCGTCGAACTGACCGTGGAAAAAATAGCAATCAACGCGGTAATGGCCGGATGTCTACCCGAATACCTGCCGTGGGTAATTGCCGCGCTCGAGGCAGTTTGTACCGACGAGTTCAATATGCACGGAGTGCTCGCCACCACCATGCCGGTTGGTCCGGTCATCATTTGTAACGGACCAGGCACAAGTGAAATCGGTATGAACAGTGGAGTCAACGTGTTCGGTCAAGGCAACCGCGCCAATCTCACAATTGGTCGTGCAGTACAACTGACAATTCGAAATGTGGGCGGCGGGCGTCCCGGCGAGATCGACCGTGCGGCCCATGGCATGCCGGGCAAATTGAGTTTCTGTTTCGCCGAAGACGAGGCCGGTTCACCATGGACTTCGCTCGCCCAAGCCCGCGGTTTTGACCCAAACGCAAATGCGGTAACCGTATTTGCCGGCGAAGGTCCGCGCTGCGTTGTCGACCAACTTGCCCGCGAACCCGAACAGCTCGCCAAGACGCTGGCAGCCTGCCTGCTCACAGTGCAGCACCCGAAGTTACCGTTTGCCTTTGACGCCCTCCTGGTAATCGGACCCGAACATGGGCGTGTCTTTGCCGAGGCAAAGTGGGACCGCACTCAAGTCACAGAATTTCTTGAATCGCAATTGCAACTTGCGGGTGCCGACATCATTCGCGGAGCACACGGAATGGCCGAGGGTGTCCGCGATCACTTTCGCGACACAACGCTGCCGAAGTTTCGTCCCGGGGGGATTCTGATTGCCCATGCCGGAGGTGGAGCGGGACTGTTTTCGGCAATCATCGGCGGATGGGCAAACGGGCCAAAAGGCAGTGACCCGGTCACTAAAGTAGTCACCACATGACCACAGTAATTTTGGATCCGACAAATGAACGGCGACTGACAACCCGCCAACTTGTAGCGCGTCCGAAATCTCTTGCAGGACTCACGGTTGGATTGTTGGATATTTCCAAGGCCCGCGGCGATGTCTTTCTCGATCATTTGGAAAAACGATTGATTGACATCGGTGCGCGCGTCAAGCGCTTCCAAAAGCCAACCTTCACCAAACCGGCACCCGTAGATCTTCGACATGAGATCGCCACCACGTGCAATGTGGTGATCGAGGCTCTCGCCGATTGAGGCAGTTGTACGTCGTGCAGTGTGCACGACATCGTTGATCTCGAATCTCGGGGAATTCCAGGCATGTTCGTTGCGTCGCGAGAGTTTGTTCAGGCCGCAACCGCGCAGTCGACTTCGCTCGGCCTGCCAGATCTGAAGCGAGTGTTTGTTCCTCACCCGATTCAGGACCGGACCGATGACGAAATGCGGGACTATGCGGATTTGGTATTTGACGAAATCGTGGACTCGGTCACGGCAAGCGATACATCGAGTCGTTAACCACAATTAATCCGTCGTCCAACAATGACTGAACAACGCGCGCCGAGCGCAGCGGATGTGCCTGCAACCCCATCACCTGAGCCGCGCGTGACGAACTCACACCACCTTCAACCAACGCGCGCATAAATCGTCCTCGCGCTTGTCGGTTCGATCCTTCAAAACGGGCCTGAGGTTTGCTGGTTCCGGCCGTACCCGGCGCAGGATCGGGTCCCGGCCCGCCTTGCCAAGCGCAGTGCGAGTGAATCGGGCACGCGGAACACTTTGGCGCCGAGGCAGTACACACATTGGCCCCAAAATCCATCACAATTTGGTTCCACTCCCAACCATGTCCGATCGGCACTGTGTCATCGGCGATCGCTTGCAACTCGCCACCGCGGAGTTCACGATTCACCACTCGCGAAATCAGGCGGGCGACATTGGTATCGACAACACCAACATCTGCACCAACTGCAAATGCAAGTACCGCTCGGGCCGTGTATGGCCCGACTCCGGGCAGAGCCATGAGTTCTTCCAGAGTTCCCGGCACTTGACCATCAAAGTCAGCCACCATGACATTGGCCGCGGCGTGGAGATTTCGGCAACGACGGGGATAGCCAAGCCCCTGCCATAACACGAGCAGATCTCCAAGCGATGACTGGGCACACGCCAACGGGGTCGGAAACTTCTCGATGAACGGAGCAAACTTGACCACGACGCGATCAATCTGAGTTTGTTGCGACATCACTTCGCTGACCAAGACGGGCCACCGCTCGCGCGTTCGTCGCCAAGGAAAATCTCGAAATTGCGGCGGGCCCCATTGCAATAATGGGGCGACAATGCCGTCTAGGTATTCCAGACGTCGTGACCGTCATACGGACGTGTACGGATGGGCGCAAACTCGCGCTTCCAAACCATGACTCGGCGACGAAAATAGCAAACTTCCTTTCCGTCTTGGTTGAAGCCTTTGGTTTCCACAGTGACGACCCCACGGTCGCTTTTCGATTTCGATTCTTGAACATCGAGCACTCGGGTCTCGGCATGAATCGTGTCGCCATGAAAAGTTGGAAACTTGTGTTGCAGGGTTTCAATCTCAAGATTTGCTATCGCCGCACCGCTTACATCCGGAACACTCATTCCCAGCACCAGCGAGTACACAAGATTGCCAACAACGACATTGCGCCCTTGCACGCTTTTGTCAGCAAACCAGTCATTGGTGTGCAACGGATGATGATTCATCGTGATCATGCAAAAGAGATGATTATCGGCTTCGGTGACTGTTTTGCCGGGCCAGTGGCGATACACATCTCCGACAACAAAGTCTTCCAAGGTCCGACCAAACGGTCGCTCGTACGTGGTCATGTCAGATCACGCTACTCACTGCGTTTAATGTGAGGGCTATTCGGAGTGTCATCATCGAGATCCTTGCCGTTGGAGTCGGGTAACGGATATTGACCCGTACGATCTTGTGGCGCATGTCTCTCGATCCACTCGATCTGACTACTTCTGTGTGATTTGGGATCCAATGCAACTTGAGTCAGCGGCGCCAGGCGCCCGCGCCGAGCAATTGCAAGTGGACCGACCCGTAGCGAGAGGTATGCAAACCCACCGATCAGGATCGGCACCCAATATTGGGCGATGCGATACGTCAACACTCCGATGGTTGCCGTGGATCGCCCCAATCCAAAACCAACCAGGAGCGGAATGTAAATACCTTCGACGATTCCCAGCCCGCCGGGAGTAATCGGCACGCTTGAGAGCACGTTGGCGATACCAAATGAAACGACTAAACCGTCTATGGCCACGGATCCGCCGAATGCGCGCAGAAACACCCATAGCGCGGCGATGTCCAACACCCAGTTTGCCGTGGCCCAGACAAACACGCGCACGAGTAACACCGGTTCGCGGGCAAGCCCTTCCAGTCGGTTTGCCAAATGGTTCGTCACTTCGCCGACACGATCTTCGTCGAGACGCAGTCGCCGAGCAATCCACCGCAGCGCGCGTTCCGCTCTTCCCTGTCCGTCCACCAAACCAAAAATCATCGCCGCGACGATGCCCATGACGACAACACCAACAAGTGCCGCCGCACCGTACACCGCATTTACACCGCGCAGCGGAATCGAGACAACGAGTCCGATCCACAAGATGAGATTCAGCACGACTGCCGAGCCGAGGCCGGCGGTAGCCAATGCAAAGCCCGCATCGGGACCGGGAATTCCCGATAACACAAGCAAGCGATAGCCCAACGCCGAACTCGCCGCACTTCCACCGGGGACAATATTGCCGACCGCCTTGGTGCTCAACTGAATACGAAACAATCGAAACACCGAGACCTTGCTTGCTTGCGGACCGAGAGCCGTGTGGGTCAGCAGCGAATAGCAAAGTAAGGCGACGATCTCGAGCCCTAGGCCAAGCATCAACAGCCAGACATTGATTTGACCCAACTTTGAAACTGCATTGCGAAACCCGGGGATCAGCGGCAACACAAAGAAATACAGCACCGCCGCAATCAACACCCATTTAAGTGCCTTAAGTGTTGCGCGAAGTCGCGAAAGTTGTGCTCGGCGCGTAGAGGCCGTCATCGAAGGTGACCGACCCACGGCACGATCATCGTCCCGCCTTCATCGTCCTATCGTAGACACAGCGGTGAAACCACCTTTAGTTAGGTCAATCCGAGGCGTAATAACTAGCGTTTACAGCGTGGCGCCCGAAACTACTTCCGAACTTGAGTGGGCAACAAAAATTGTTGACTTGGCAAGTGGCGTTATCGACAGCGGAGTCCACCAACTGATTGCTAGCGGCGGACCCGATGTGAATCAGGTACTCGCTTACGATCTCGCTCACTCCGCTGCCGCGGTTCAGATCGCGCGTGCACTTCTCGCCTACGGGGCTTTGGGAACTCTCGAAGAGCGCCTCACTTGTGCCTTCGTTGCTGACATGGCCCACGACTTATCGACACGACTGATTGGTCGCGGGCAACACTGGGGGCTGGGTGATAATCCCTTGGCGAGCGCTGCCGAATTTTTGGCTAAATTTCGCGATCCGGAATTTGTCGCGTTGCTCGGTTCGACGCCTGGACCACGTCACCTAGACGACGAATTTGAGATGGTGCAAGATACTTTTCGCAGTTTCGCGATGAAAGAGATCGCGCCCCGAGCGGAACATGTTCATCGATTCAACGAGGATGTTCCTGACGAAATAATTTCCGGACTGGCTGAAATTGGGGCATTCGGTTTGTCGGTTCCTGCTCGCTACGGTGGTTTTAGCGAAGGCGGCGAGGGCGAATATATGGCCAGCTGCATTGCTACCGAAGAACTATCGCGGGCCTCGTTGGGAATTGGAGGTTCGCTAATCACACGACCGGAGATTCTCACCCGGGCGCTTGTCAAAGGCGGGACGGAGTCGCAGAAACACCATTGGCTACCCAAACTTGCCTCCGGCGAAGTAATGGTGGCGGTGGCGGTGACGGAACCGGATTTCGGCAGCGATGTGGCAGGGATGACGACCACCGCGTTGGCCGGAAAAAATGAGCTCGGCGTCGATGGATACATCATTAGCGGCGTCAAGACATGGTGCACTTTTGCCGCCCGAGCCGATGTCTTGATGTTGCTGGCTCGCACGGATCCTGATCGCACCAAGACCCACCGTGGATTGAGCGTCTTCATTGTTCCGAAACCTCGCGGCGAGGGGCACGGCTTCGCCTTTAGTCAGCCTGGCGGCGGCAAGTTGGAGGGTCGCCCAATCGACACCATCGGCTATCGCGGAATGCATTCGTACGAGGTAGCGCTAGAAGATTGGTGGGTTCCCGCCGACCATCTCATTGGCGAGACACAAGGTCTTGGTCAAGGTTTTTATTATCAAATGGAGGGATTTGAAAACGGTCGCCTGCAAACTGCCGCCCGAGCGGTTGGAGTAATGCAGGCAGCATATGAAGCCGCGCTTGATTATGCATCCACACGCAAGGTATTCGGCAAATACATCGGCGAGTATTCACTGACACAGGCCAAACTTGGGCGGATGGCCATGGTCATTCAAGCCTCACGACAGTTCAGCTACACGGTCGCCCGATCTATGGGCAAAGGCGACGGCGAAGGCGCGCTTCAGGCGAGCATGGTCAAGGCGTACGTTTGCAAGGCGGCCGAATGGGTGACTCGAGAGGCAATGCAGATTCACGGAGGTTACGGCTACGCCGAGGAGTACCCGGTAAGCCGACTGTTCGTCGACGCTCGCGTGTTGTCAATATTTGAGGGCGCCGACGAAACCTTGTGCCTTAAGGTCATCGCTCGACGTTTGGTGGACTCCGCCCAGTCAAAGTAACTACGCGGTGAGGCTAAACAAACGCCTCGAGTTCGTGCAGGGAATGAATTCGCTCGCAGTCATCATTGATGTGATCGTCATACGGATCTAAAAGTAGCGGCACGAGCCCGGCATTAAGGGCGCCATACACATCATTCACCAGCGAGTCACCGACGTAGGCGACACGGTCCTTTGAAATTCCACGCTGTGCCAATAATTCGATCGCGTCGGCAAACACTCCGGCGGCGGGCTTAGCCACACCAACCACATGTGAATCGCTGACGATGAGCACCGGTACTCCGGCCCCACTACCGACCTGACATATGCATTGGTAGGCCAATGTCATTTCGATTTGTCCACTCGCATTTGATACGACGCCGAGCGGGACATTCTTTAGGTGAAGCCGCCACAGCGCGGCGGTGGACTCGAGAAGTGGATAGCGCCACAGAAACGGCGAGAACAGGCTGCGCAATTTAACTACCGCGCTTTCCACATGTTGCTCGGAAACCCCGGCCGAGCGCGCGTACGCCTCGCGATAGGAATCCCAACCGTACTTTTCGATTGACATTCCCTCGCCTATCGGTACCCGAGAATCAATTGCAGCCATCCCCGCGTAATGGGCACGAGTCAATGTCTCCACCGAGCTGTCTCCGTCGAATTCCCGAATCACCGTACCGATGACGACCGGATCGGGAATGAGGAATATGCCACCGGCATCAAACAAGATCGCATCGAACCGGGTCGACATAATTTGAGCAGTTCTACGCGGTTTTTGGTGAGCGTTTGAGACCGGCGCGCTCGCCTCGCGAAATGAACTTGAGTGCCATCTTGCGACTCGCCTCGTCGATCATCTCGTCGCCAAGCATGACGGCGCCCTTGCCCTCGCCTTCTGTCGCATGTTCGTAAGCATCGAGAATTGTCCAGGCTTTGTCAAACTGTTCCTGCGTTGGCGAAAATACCTCGTTGAGCACCGTCACCTGATCGGGGTGCAGCGCCCACTTTCCGTCGTAGCCAAGCGTCCGGGTGCGCTGACTGTATGCGCGAAGTCCTGCGCTGTCGCGGACATGCAGGTACGGCCCGTCGATAACCTGCAATCCATTGGCCCGACCGGCCATCAGAATTTTGCTGAATACATAGTGGAAGTGATCTCCGGGGTATTCGTCTATCGACACCCCGCCCGTGAGCACAGGCATTTCCATACTTGCGGCGAAGTCGGCTGGACCAAAGATAACCGTCTCGATACGCGCGCTGGCAGAACAAATTTCTTCCACATTGATGAGACCGCGCGCCGTTTCGATCTGCGCTTCGATTCCGATGTGTCCAATTGGTAGAGAGTTGGCAATTTCAGCCTGACGAAGCAAGAGATCGGTGGCCACAATCTGGGCAGCACTTTCTACCTTGGGCAGCATGATGGCATCGAGTCGTGGCCCGGCATTGCCGACCACCTCGAGGATGTCGAATGCCGTCCACTTCGTCGTCCAATCATTGACTCGGACGCACATCACTTTGTCGCCCCAGTCAAGGGTACGAATTGCGGTGGACACTTTGCTGCGCGATGCTTCCTTCTCTTTTGGTGCGACGGCATCTTCTAGATCCAAAAACACCATGTCGGCTGGAATCGATGGTCCCTTGCCAATCATTTTTTCGGACGAACCCGGTATCGACAGGCATGAACGACGGGGCAATTCTCGCGAGCGTGCGGACATGCAGATCAGTTTAGGGTCTTGGCCACCCAGGGGTATGGGTTAGCCACGGGCTTCGACAATGCAAAATTCGTTGCCTTCCGGATCGAGCATTCGAATCCAGCGACTTCCGACTTCGTCGATGGGCGCGGTGATTCGTCGCCCGCCGAGCGCCACGATTCGTACGGCCTCGCCCTCAATGTCATCAACGTGAATGTCGCTATGGAGCCGATTCTTGCCAATTCGTTTTTCCGGAACCCGTTGCATGATGATCCGTGGTTCGTCGTGGTTCGGTGCGATGATCGAACGGTAATGACCAACGTCACCTCTCGGTTCGTATCGCAATGCCGCGCACCAGAAGTTGGTCATCGTCTCGATGTCATTGCAGTCAATGACAATTCCAACTCGTGGACCGATCCAAGGCTCCATAGTTACATCGCGCTTCGACGGAGTAACCCGGGCAGCGGTTCACAGTCAGCGGTAAAATTGTGCGGACTCGTTGTACTCAGTCCGGTTGGACCGATGACCGAGGCAAACAGTTCAATCGGTACGACATCGGTTCCTACCTCCCACGATTCGCGTCCGCACAGATTACGCTCCTTCATCGCCAACCACATCAAGTTCGGCAATCTTGTGCCAATTGCCGACACCAGCCATGCGGGACGCGACATGCAATAGGCGATGCTCGCCACGCCATGCGATCCGCCAACACACAGCGCCTCTCCCGGTCCGCACGCGAGTGCCTCGATCACCACGGTGTCGGCGATCGAGATCGCCCCGGCGGCACTTTCCAGAGCGACATATTCAGCAACCACATCTGCGCGCTCGAGGGCATTAACTGCCGACTGACCGTCACCATGCGAGTCAACGACGAGCACTCGGCAATCCCTGCGTTGCACGGCAGCCTGCATACCCGTGTACGACCAGCCAACAAGACACAGTGTGGAATCCGGAGGTAGTGCATCGGAGAGATTCGTCGCGGTCGAATCGAGTGAAATTTCCAGCGCCAACTGCTCCGCCAATTCGAATGGACTAGTTGACGACATCAGCCGCGCACACAACCACCACAGCGGACCAACTGTGGGATGTCGCTCAATGATTCGCCTACATGCCAAAACAAGCCCGGCCGGTTCAACGTTCAGATCCCGCAGGGCAAATGCCGTTTCGCCGACCAGGGTCGCCGGATCGGCTCCGGTGGCGCGTGCCACATATCGCAGGCGCTCAATAGGGTGCATATCGGAAACAATAGTGGCGACTTGCTAC
>CAYGOJ010000043.1:0-11643 GCA_964351545.1 uncultured Acidimicrobium sp. | reverse complement strand
TGTATTGCAATAATGACATCCGTCAGTCAAGCCTCCTCGCTTTGGAGGTGTCGTCGATTGACCGCTTGGCGGCCGAACTCAACGAGACCCGAGGGGCCACTTACCGCGATTTCGAGACACCCAGCGATACACAACCCCGGAGAACCAATGCACACCGCGAACCGTCAAGATTGCCCCGATAACGGTCCAGACGCCGCCTCCATTTCGCAACACCCGAGCAATTGCGTCGTGGGCGGACAATTGTTCGCGTCGGTTTCCTCGAAGCTCGCTGACCCACTGCACCGACTCCTGGCACATTTCCGCAGTTAGACCGAGCTGAGCAAGATGCGATTCCTGCCAGGTGACGACCCGTGGCTGATGTCGGAGAAAACGGCGCATCAATTTCACGCTTCGTTGGCAAAAATCGCATTGACCATCAACTACCAGTACGCCTAAATCTCGAGAAGTTGGGCGACTCACAGTATTTCCCATATTGGCATTAGGTTGACTGACGCCATGCATCGGTTCCTGTATTCCCCGCGATGGATCGTCCTCCACATTTCCGTCGCCCTGGCGGTCGTCGTCATGGTCAACTTGGCATTCTGGCAAATCGATCGACTACATCAACGGCAGGATTTTAGTGAAATTCTCGCGGCTCGTGTTCCTGTCGCGCCAGTGCCGCTTGAGGATGCGCTCGCCAAGTACCCCAATTCGGTCGATGCGGAGTGGTATCGCGTGATCGCCATCGGGACATACCTCGAGGATGAAGATATCTCGGTGGTAAATGTGACTCAGGACGGAATTGCTGGTCACGATGCCGTGACGCCTTTGTTACTCGATAATGGTCAGGTTCTGCTCGTCAATCGCGGTTTCCTGCCGCTCAGCATCGACGCTCCTCCCGCACCCGTTGGTCGAGTCACGATTGAGGGACGATTGCGCGCGTCGGCGGTTCGACGAACGGGTGCCGTATCAGATCCGGCCACGGGCGAACTGACCGAGATTCAACGAATCGATATTGACCGGCTCTCTGGGCAACTGCCATTTCCGACCGTCTCGATGTATGTCGATCTGCTCAACTCTCAACCAACAGAAAGTGACTTGCTTTCGCGGATCAGTGACCCAGCGTTTTCTAATGGACCACATCTCAGCTATGCCGTGCAATGGTTTTTGTTCTCAGCATGCGCCTTAGCCGGGTGGGGCATCGCTGTGCGACGTGAGGTAAAAAAGAGTCAGCCCTCGGGGTGAGCCTCAAGTTTGGCCATTCGACGAAATTGCTCAACAACATCGGGGCTCTTATGCAGCGAATCGAAACTTCGATATGCCGTGTCGACGTTTACACAAATGCGACCGTATTCCGCCAACTCGGCAAATTTACTGGAAGAATTGCCGTGCATCTCGCGGGAAATATCGCGGGCGGCATCAAAGGCATCTACCCCCGCATCAAATCGCGTTCTGGCCTGGCGCAATACATACGTCAAATAGTCTCGAACTTGAGCAACGCCATTTTTATCCGTAAGCGGGCCGTGCCCGGGAACTACGGTTTCAACATCCAGTGCGGAAATGAGGTCACATGCCGCAATCCAATTTTCGAGCGGCCCTGCCCACACGATCGGCGCGCCGCCGATAAATAAAATGTCACCCGTAAAAACGGTTTTCGTGTCGCCAACATAGGCGATCGTGTCGCCAGCGGTATGTGCCGGTCCAACTTCGATGAGCTCAATGGAGCGACCTCCAACCTCAATGTCTAGGCGCCCGTCGAAAGTTCGGGTTGGCGGGACCAACTCAATATGGTCGAACTCAAAGTCGCCAAAGAAACTGCGAAAGAGTTCGCCGACTTCACCAGGCGCCTTGTTTAGTGCGGCCAACACTTTCGGTGGCACCTCCACCATTTCACGGGCTGTTGCGTTCGAGGAAATAATTTCCGCGTCCCGAACTAGTTGGTTGCCGTAACAGTGATCTCCGTTGGCATGTGTATTTACCACCGTTCCAATCGGTGCGGCTTGAACGGCCCGCGACATTGAGTCGAGCATTGCGGCGGTTAGTTTGAGATCGAACAAGGTGTCGATAAGTAGTGAAGATCCATCACCCACAAGTAGCCCCGCATTGCTGTATCCCCAACCACCATCTGGCTGTAAATAGGCGTAGCAATTGTCGCCGATCTCGTACAGCCCCAACGTGTAACTTGAAGAGTCTGTTGTCAAGTTGACCGCAGCCTTGTCAATCCGCTCTTGAGATTGCGAATCGCCTGATTTATTCGTTGCTCATTTTCAATGAGGGCAAAGCGTGCGTACCCTTCGCCGCCAGGACCAAATCCTGACCCCGGCGACAAGGCAACATTGCATTCCCGAACAAGGTGGGAACAAAATTCCACAGAATCCATATCGCCATAAGGCTCGGGAATTGGAGACCACACGAACATTGATCCACGCGATTTGGGAATGTGCCAACCAATTCTCCCGAGTCCATCGATGAGCGAGTCTCGACGGTTTTGGTATGTTGCACATACCTCTTTGGGAAAGTCTTGCGCTTCGTTCAGTGTCACTGTCGCCGCTATCTGAATCGGTTGAAAGTTTCCATAGTCAAGATAACTCTTTAACTTGACCAATGCTTGCACAACTTCCGAATTGCCTACCAAAAATCCGCAGCGCCAACCTGCCATTGAGAAGCCCTTCGTCATTGAATACAGTTCGACGGCGCACTCATCAGCACCAACAGCTTGAAGTATCGACGGTGGCATATATCCGTCAAATCCAATGTCGGCGTAGGCAAAGTCGTGTACGACAATCATGTTCCGTTGGCGACAGAAATTCACGACTAATTGCATGAACGCCAGATCAACTGTGGCGCCAGTGGGGTTATGGGGGAACGAGACAACGAGCACACGGGGACGAGGCCAACCGATGTTCCATGCTTCGGTGAGATTTTGGAAGAACTCCTCGGAATACGTTTTGTCGTCAATCACTTGCTGACTGCGCATCGGCACCTGACGAACATCGGCCCCAGCAAATAGGGGTCCAAAGATATGAATTGGATAGCTGGGGCTTGGAACAATTGCTGCATCACCGCGATCTAACAACACCCACATCAGGTGGCTAAAACCCTCCTTCGACCCGATTGTGTTAGTGATCTGCAACTCCGGGTCAAGTTGAACATTCCAGTTGCGTTTGTACATGTCGGCGACCGCTTCGCGAAGTCTTGGTAGTCCGCGGGAAAGCGAATAACGATGATTCTTTGGGTTCTGTGCCGATTCAATGAGTTTTTCGACCGCAATCCGCGGAGACGGGATATCGGGATTCCCAAAACCAAGATCCACGACATCGGCACCATCGTGGCGGGCTGAGATTTTCAAGTTGTTGATGATCGTGAAAACGTATGGCGGAAGATTCGTTATGCGTCGGAATTCCACGTTCCAAAACTAGTCGCCATTTGGCAATCTACGGTGTCGATAAATCGTCACGCAGTCCGTGTAGTGGCAGCAAGGCAGCACCGATTGCACCCGCCATCTCTCCGAGTTCGGCCGGTTTCAACTCTGGAATGTTGCGATGAGATCCGGAATACAACATTTCGGTAAACCATCGCCGAACCTCCGGCATCAGAATCTCGGACGATGTGACAAGCCCACCGCCAAGCACGATACATGAGGGGTCGGTCGTGTTGGTGAGATTGGCAAGTCCAAGTGCGATCCAGCGTGCGTAATCGTCAAGAAACTTGAGCGCGTCGGACTCTCGATTTTTGGCCCTAGCGATCACCGATTCGCCAGTTTCTCCACCTGCCAGATACGCCAATCCAGAGCCCGATGCGTATCTCTCCCAGCAGCCACGTCGACCACAGGGACACAGCGGTCCGGTTGGATCAACCACGACGTGTCCAATCTCGCCGGCAAAACCATGCGCGCCGTGTTGCAGCCTTCCTCCCGATACAAGTCCTCCCCCAATACCTGTTCCGAGAGTCACCATCCACACGTCGTCGTGTCCGCGGGCTGCGCCGTATTGCCACTCCGCCAGACATGCCAGAGTTGCATCGTTATCGACCCACACACGGGTACCCCGTCTCGCTTCAAGTTCGGCGCGAAGGGGAAACTCAACCGCGCCCTTTAAGTTGGGCGAGGCCCGGATGACTCCTTGGGGAGTAATTAATCCCGGTACGCCGACACCGAGCGATTCATGTGCACTGAGCTCTTTGTCAATTTCCAACAACAGGCCAACAAGTTCGGTGGCAATTGGAGTTGGTTTGCGAACCGAGCTCTCGATTACTCCCAATTCATTGATGACAACGCCAAGACACTTGGTTCCCCCGACATCAATGCCCGCTCGAAGCGTCACGACTCGCTGCGGGTCTTCAGTTCCTTGAGGGTATCGAGGATGCGGACCTCGGCGCGACGCTTCACAAATCCGGGAAGTGGAACCACAAGTTCTATTGCCAGGTCATAGGTGACCCGGGTTCCATCGGAAACTGGCTCGAAACTGTAGGCGCCGCGTATCGACCGCATGATGTCACCGGAGACGAGAGTCCAAGACAGTCGCTGGGGAGCCTCGGTGAAATCGTAAGCAAGTGTGTAATGAGTGCTACGCCCAAATGCAGACGCGCGATATTCGACTTTGGTTGCGCGACCTTGTGCATCGCGTTCAAGGACCGTCGCCTCTTTTACATCATGGGCCCATTCTGGATACTTTGCAAAATCACTGGCGACTAAAAAGCAGCGTTCTGGAGTAGCCGAAATAATTGCGGTGTCGGACCCGGATTCAACCATGATCACTATCTTTGCCGATCGCGGGGTTCGGAGTGAGGGATTTGGCACTATCTAACGGAGAAAATGAGCCATGACGGCTGGACCACAGTCCATTCAAACCGAGTCCAAATAAGGGCACCAAAACGCCAAACGCGAGAGTGCTTCCCGCACGACCGTCTGTAGATGTGCGGGCCAAGGCGGTAACTAACCCACACAGGCCTTGCACAATCAGACTTCCATTCATTTGGCGGCGGATTTTGGCGCCAGAAACTTGGCCCGTTAGAAAATACAGCGAAGCAACCGAAATACTTTCATGTCGGCTGCGCTGCGCCGCGGTAAAGAACCCCCAGATGAAACTTGCCACGCCGACCGCAAACAACACGAGCGCGACGAAGACACCTGTGGCGCGCAGTGATGGGGTGAAAAACACCGCCGCCGCGGTGGCCGAGACCACAAACAGCCCGGTACCCGCGAGATTCACTTTGACTATCGTGCTCATGACTGCACCTTCAATACATGTGCCAGTCGTTTGGTCAGCACGTCGTAGTCGAACAATTCGAGTGCCCGCTTTCGTGATTCGACACCCATCGAGTTTCTCAGGTCGTTGTTGGCCAAAATAGTTTGTATCGCCTCGGCCACCGATTGCACGTCGCTGGGATCGGCAATGACGAGCCCGGTTACACCATCCAAAACCACCTCCGCCGCGCCTCCGGAATCACCTGCAATCTGCGGAATGCCACATGATGCCGCTTCGGCGAAGACAATGCCAAAACCTTCCTGCTCGAGGCCGGCCCATCGGTTCCGACACAGCATCGCAGAAATGTCGGCGCAGCCATACAGCTTCGGCAACACGTCATTGGACACGCGACCCAAGAACCGAACGGGTGCGTTGAGATCATTCGCAATGCGCTCCAGGCGATTCCGATCACGGCCCGAGCCACCGATGATCACGAGCAATTTGGGGTTTGCTTTGTGAAGTCGTGCGGCGGCCCCGATGAGAGTGTCAAAGCCCTTGCGCGGTACGAGTCGACTGACTCCGACAATTAACTGAGTATCTTGGTCGATCCCAAGTTCAATTCGCGCACTGACACGCTCGGCGGCGGTTAACGGTACAAATCTTTGCGTATCTACACCGGGAGGGATGATCGTGATTTCAAGTTGTTTCTCGACCAGAGACTGAGCCTGAGCGGCCGGAAATCCACCAGCAGCGATGACATGTGCGGCTCGGCGCAAAACGTACGAGAGAGCCTGCCGCGAAACAGGTAGCCGACCGGGCACGGTTACTTCCGCGCCGTGGACGACGACCATGTACGGCAACCTCAGCGACGGGCCGACAAGACCCAACGGTACGGCTGGATCCAAAACTACGAAGTCGGCGCCAAACTTCGATGCCATACGGTTAATTCGCTGCACCATTAATGGATGAGGAAGTAACACAGGTTCTCTGACTCGATGGATTTCAAAATTTTGATCGGCGTCAAATGCCTTTGAGTCTTTGTGCGGGCTGGTCAATACAGCGAATGAATCGGGCGGCAATCGCCTCCACCATTCCCACAACAAATTTTGAATCCCACCGATTTTGGGAGGGAAGTCGTTTGTGACCAGTAGGTGTTTCATTTTGCCGTCAAACTCCCGTGCGCGCCTCGGGCAGGTGTGACAATTCGTCGACCACGAGTGGAGCGGTGTCGTGATAGGGAATCAAGTGTCGGAGATTCATTCGAGCCGCCGCCCATACTGCATGTGCTCGCAGCATCGGATCTGGGTGTTCAAGGTAAACCTTTAGGACTTCGCATATCTCGCTATTTTGCGGATCTCCAATATTGCCGAGCACGATGAGTGCATTTCGACGAACCCAATCTGGGTTGCGTTCAGCAATGTACCAAGAACCAATATGGCTCAATAATGCCTCATCGTCGCTTGTAAGTAAAAACAAAATCGAGATCCACGGATTGACATTGGTCGAGACTTCTTGGCGCGACTCAAACCGGACGGTTGGTGGGCACGTCTCCTGACAGTCATCACAGCCATAGATACGATCGCCCAACGTCTGTCGATAGCGCCTATCGAACACTCCAGGTTTTTGCAGCAACCAGGCAAGACACTTGCGCGCGTCGACCACACCAGGTTCGATGATTGCGCCAGTTGGACACGAGTCGATGCACCTTCGACACTCGCCGCAACCGTCGGCAACGAGTCGGCTGTTGCTTACCAGTGGTGCATCGGTCATGACGGTTCCGAGAACGAAATTACTGCCTGCACCCGGAATCATGAGGTTGGAATTTTTGCCGAACCAGCCGATTCCGGCGAGGTACGCCGACTCTCGATCGACGAGCGAATTGTCATCGGCAAAGACGATTGCATGCCATCCATCGCCACGCAAAAATTCTGCTACCGCTTGCAGGCAATTTCGTAATTGTTCGTAGTAGTCGCTCCAGACATATCGCGCCACTCTGGCGCTTTGCACTTCTGGTATCGACACGGCCGGCGATGCGTATGAAAGTGCGCCAACGACCAGGGAGCGCGCGTCTTTCATAGTTGCTGTCGGATTGGTCGACCGCTCGGGATTGCGAAATGTGAATTGCATCGTGTCGCTCAAGCCGCGCCTGTTGCGAGCCAAGAGTTGGTCATGGGCGCGATCCATTTTTTTCGCCGGGGCAATTCCGACTCGATCCAAGCCGGCCAGCCGACCGACTTGGATTACAGCCTCTGAATAGGGTCCGACGAGTTCGGACGAAAGTTCAGGTTTTTTAGCTAGCCGCACGATGCCGAAGCGTAGGCACCATTCCAGCATTTGCGAGCAACTTCACGGCTCGCTGTTCATGAATATCAAAGATTACGGCGGTTTCGCTGGCCCCTCCGCAGAGAAAGGTGACCAGGCAGTCCTCGCATGCAGGGCTCTTTCGCATCGAACAATTGGTGCAACTAATGACAAGCGGATCCATTGCCAAATTCTGGCCGATGGGTGTCGCAGCGTTAGCACCCCGTTCCAACCGACCGCTAGGCGATGACCGCTCCGACCAGATCAATGTTCAGAATTTTCACAGTTCCATTGGATGGCATGAGGGCAGCCAAAGCCGATGCATCGTGGGCAGCGCACATCGCCGCAACGGACGGTCCAGACCCGGAAAGCCAGGCACACCATGAATGAGCAGACAGGGCGCACTGCATGGCCGCCGCCGATTCCGGTGCGGCCGCAAGACGAACATCTTGGTGCAGACGATCTTGTGTCGCAACCCGTAACGCGGAAACATCGCCAGCCGCTAGTGCCGCGATGAGCAGGCTCGCGTGGCCAATGTTGAATACGGCATCTTGAAGTGGCACGGATTTGTCAAGAGTTGTTCGCGCCTCATGAGTAGAGGTTTGCGATTCGGGAATCCAGACCACGACCGTTGGGTCGAGCCCAAGTGGCACTCGCACCACGCGACCCGATGCACTGACAACAACACCGCCGACAAGTGAGGCCGCCACATTGTCCGGATGACCCTCCAGTTGTGTCGTCATTGCCAGGATGTGTTCTCTTTCCTGGTGCAGTTTCTCAATCGAGTCTCCGTGACGCTGAGCATGGGCAGCCACCGCTCCCCCGATTCGAGCCGCGCCACTGAAGCCAAGTCCTCTTCCCATAGGAATGACGGATCGGACCCACAATTCACCGTGACCGCCGTTGAGCAGAAATGCCCCGTGGGCGGGATGCCTCTGACCGATGCGCTGTGCCCCCTCGGGAATGTCCGTATCGCCAATAATTCCGATTTCGAAATACAGCGAGAGAGCCATGCCCACGGCATCGAATCCCGAACCAAGATTTGCCGAACTGGCCGGTACTCGGACAGTAAATGATTTCGATTGCGTATTCATGATTGGTTCATGGTTGATTCACCGTTTCTATCGTGATACGGAGCTGCTAACACGGATCAATGAGTCCAGTACTCGCTGGGCCGCTCCAGTGTCAATGCTTGCAGACGCAAGTTCGATGGCGTGAGGAATTGTTTCAGCATGTCCCGCGACCACTAGTCCAGCCGCGGCGTTAAATACGACAATGTCCCGAATCGGACCCCTACTGCCGGCTAGAACTTCTCGAACAATGTGAGCATTGTGTTGGGGTGTTCCGCCTCGAACAGATCCAGTTTCTGCCCGAGCCAGACCAAACGATAAAGCATCAATCTCAAACTTGCTCACAACCCCGTGATGTAGCTCCGTCACCGAACACATACCGCTGAGAGACAATTCATCCAACCCGGCGTGACCGTGAACAACCCATGCTCGTTGCACTCCGCGAGTTGCCAGGACGTGAGCCATTGTGGACGCAACTCGTGGGTCTCCGACTCCGACGACCATGAAATTTACCGCCGCGGGATTGGCCATCGGGCCCAACAGATTGAAAGCAGTGGGAATGCCGATCTCGCGCCGCGACGGGCCAGCGTGACGGAATGCTGGATGAAATCTCGGCGCGTAGCAAAAACCCATCCCTGCCTCGAGCACGCATTTCGCCACACCCGTTCCATCGAGATCAATGGCCACCCCGAGTGCCTCCAACACATCGGCGGTCCCGCACTGCGAAGTGGCCGCACGATTTCCGTGTTTGCAGACAGGCACACCAACGCCAGCAATCACAAGTGAGGCCATGGTGGAAATATTCACGGATTGGCTTTGATCACCACCCGTGCCGACGATGTCAATACATCGTGAGGCGATGTCGCTTGGCAATTCGACCTTTGCGGAAGCCGCCATCGCGGCAGCCAGCATTCCTTGCAACTCATCTGCGGTCTCCCCTTTTGCCCGCAAAGCAACCACAAAGGCGGAGATCTGCGCCGAGGTGGCCACACCGCTCAAGATAATGGCCATCACCCTGCCGGCTTCTCGAGAAGTTAAGTCATGACCTGCAACCAGGTGGCCAATGACTTCCGACCATCGAAGATCGCCGTCACCGGCATTCACTGACTTTGCCGGTTATGCAGTTCGACGACGTTGACGCAAGATTCGCCGACGCTCACTTGCCGTGGCACCGCCCCAGACGCCTTGATGTTCGCGATTGTCAAGGGCATGATGCAAACACGCTATGCGAACAACACAGTCGGCGCACACCGATTTTGCGACATCGGCGTAGTCATCGTTGTCTGGATAGAAAATTTCGGCATCGAGCCCTTGGCATGCCCCTCTGCTACGCCACGACATATCGATTACTGTCACCCTTGAACCCCCGTAGGCACCCTAATAACCTCTGGGCAGATGGTAGAACTACAACAAGTGTCGGCGCCAATTGGCGATCCGATACCCCAGCGAAGACCTACGAGCGCAGGTCGGAAAGCAATTCTGTAACCATTGTTGTCGGTCGTGAGCTCAACAAACAACGTGGCACAGAGCTGACCAGGTTCCGGAATAAGTGGGTTATATGCGTTAAGTTCCTCGATCACACCGCTATATTCGGTCACCTTTTCCGCGCTCGGCATCTCTTGAATCTGCGACCTCACCGTTTCGCGATTCTCAAACGTCAGCGTGACCACCGGACCGCGGGACACGCATCTTTTGCTCTTCGCCGCGATTACCGAGTTGCGCAGCGACTCCCGATCGCGCTCATACTCCCGCAGGTCGAGAATGTCTTCCAACTGAAGTTTTCGTGTCGGCATCTCTACCTAATTTCGTCCTGTGGGATTCCATATGCACGAGCCAGAATCTGCAACGGGTGATATGGCGTCAGACCCGTCTGTTCTGCAATTGCCGTGTTGGCGAGATGACAGTCTCCGGTTACGACTTCGCCTTCTGCATCCAGCACCATCTTTCCCAGTTTTGCCCCGATCGGAAACGAGAGGTCGACGTTTTCGGCCCGCAGTCCCCACATTCCATCAATACCGGAGCATTGCTGAATGACGGTGACTTTCGCCCCGGTTAACTTCATCAAGTCGCGACTCTTCAGTCCAATGTTCTGGGCCCGCAGGTGGCAAGGAGTGTGATACGAGATTGTGTCGGGCACATCTCCCCTAAATTCAAGGTCGAGCGTGGAGCCTTCAGTCGAATGCAACTTCATCAAATACTCGGCAGCATCAAACGTGTGATCCGCAACGAGTTGAGCATTTGGGCCACCAACGTAATCTAGATAGTCCTTTTTTAAGACATAGCTGCATGTTGGCTGGGACACCACGATGTCCACACCTCGGCGCACATGATCGGACAAAACATCGACATTCTTCACCGCCAGTTTGGTGAACTGAGCGATGTCGCCATTGTGCAAAAACGGCGCCCCACAACATGTAGAGCCTTCGGCGAGGGTGCACTCGACACCGTTGTGTTCATAGACACGAACGAGATCGTGGCCGATTTCGGGTGCTTGATATTCGACGATGCAGGTCGGGAAGATGGCGACCTTGCCCTGACGTTTATTGATACGAACCGTGGGACGACGCTTGAACCAAGTGGTAAATCGAGTTCTAGCAAACGGTGGCAACAGTCTCTTGCTGGACACGCCTGAAGTCAATTCGACCAGTTTTCGAATCACCCCTCCTGGCTTGGCTCCCAAAACAAAATTGGCGATCGGTCCTGAGTTGGTAGCAACTTTGCCCATTGCATCCGTCCGACCCAAAACCGCGGTCGTGATCCGACTGCGTAACGACTCTTGCCCATTGGCGCGACGCATCGCGTCGGCACGCAGCATCAATCGCGGGAAGTCGATCGCCCATTCGTGTAGATCGGGCGTGTAGGGGCAATTGACATAACACAATTTGCACTGAAAGCACCCATCAACAACATGATCCTGCTGTGCGGGCGTCATTTTTCCGGCGTCTTGGTCGTCGTGCTGATCGATGTAATCGAATAGCGTCGGAAACGACGGACAAAACTTAAAGCAAAGCCGACATCCCTGACATAGATCAAAGACTCGCTCAAGTTCGTGGCGCGTGTCTGCCTCGTCTAGATACACCGAGTTGTGCGGATCGTAGGTAATTGTC
>CAYGOJ010000042.1:0-11767 GCA_964351545.1 uncultured Acidimicrobium sp. | reverse complement strand
TTCCTTCACGGCGGCCTCGATGGCGAGTTCGTCGACATTGTTCGTGTCGAATGTTTCAACCAGAATGCTGACCGGATATGCCATGCCAATGGCGTAGGCGACTTGCACCTCGCAACGCTGCGCGGCACCCGAACCCACCACGTGCTTGGCCACCCAGCGAGCGGCATACGCAGCCGAGCGATCCACCTTGGAAGGATCCTTGCCGCTGAATGCTCCTCCGCCGTGACGACCCATGCCGCCATAGGTGTCAACAATGATCTTGCGACCGGTAAGGCCGGTGTCGGCGTGCGGACCGCCCTTAACAAACTCGCCCGTTGGATTGATGTGCACGGCAAATTTGTCATTGGCGAATTGAGCCGGAATGACGGGGCGAATGACTTGCTCGATCAGATCCGGTCGAATCACGGTGTCGCGCGGCGTTCCCTCGGCATGTTGGGTGGAAATAACAACGGTGGTGAGGCGCACCGGTTTTCCGTCTTCGTAATCAAATGTCACCTGTGTCTTGCCATCGGGTCGCAAATACGGAATGGCGCCCGATTTGCGCACATCTGCCAGTTTCTCGGCCATTCGATGCGCGAGCCAAATGGGTAGCGGCATCAGTTCGGCGGTTTCGTTGCAGGCGTAGCCAAACATCATTCCTTGATCGCCGGCTCCCTGACTGTTGAGTTTGTCTTCGCCGCTCTTGCCACTGCGGGTTTCTTCGCTTGTGTCGACTCCTTGGGCAATGTTTGGACTCTGCTCGTCGATCGACACAATGACGCCGCACGTGTTGCCGTCAAATCCGTATAGCGCATTGTCGTACCCGATGTCCTTAATCACTTCGCGCGCAATTCTCGGAATGTCGACATACGCCGTTGTTGTAATTTCACCGGCGACGACGCACAAACCTGTGGTGAGCATCGTCTCGCAGGCCACGCGACCCTGCGGGTCTTCGGTCAAGATCGCATCGAGTACCGCGTCCGATACCTGATCGGCCATTTTGTCGGGATGCCCTTCGGTGACACTTTCCGACGTGAAGGTGAAATTTCTCACTTGGGCTCCTCTAGATTGCCATTTCGAATTCGCACCACACTATCCAATACCTCTCGCGCAATGAGCCGTTTGTCGGCAAGGGGAACCTCGCGAGGAGGATCGTTTCGACTAATGAGAGTCACGGCATTGGTGTCGTGACCAAAACCGACTCCCGGATCCGCCACATTATTGGCGACAATCAGATCAACATTCTTGCGTTTCAATTTGTCTTGGGCGTTTTGTATCAAGTTGTCGGTCTCGGCGGCAAAACCGACAAGTACCTGGCCGGGTCTCTTGGCGGCGCCGAGTCCCGCCAAAATATCTGGCGTTGCTTCAAGTTCCAAA
Organism: uncultured Acidimicrobium sp.; assembly: GCA_964351545.1. GTDB lineage: Bacteria > Actinomycetota > Acidimicrobiia > Acidimicrobiales > Ilumatobacteraceae > UBA3006. The sequence continues at coordinate 10,411 of CAYGOJ010000042.1, read as the reverse complement.
GTCTCCAGTGACGCAATCCGTCCGGTGCGGGAATCCTTTTTCAACTTATTGGCCACGCTTTGTTTCGGTCGCACATCGGCCACGGCCGCCGCCATCACAATGACATCCGCGCTCATCGCAACATGTGCTACGGCGTCGTGCATCTCAGCAGCGGTCTCCACCATTACAACGGTGACCCCGTAGGGCAGGTTTCGTTCGACCGTGCTGATGAGCGTCACCTTGGCGCCGCGAATTGCTGCCTCGGCGGCAATTGCATATCCCTGTTTCCCAGTTGAACGATTGGCGATAACCCGCACGGCGTCGATGGGTTCGCGAGTCCCTCCGGCGGTGACAACAACATGTGTTCCGTACAGATCTCCCGGCGTCAGCAGTTGCACGATCTGGTCAAATATCACTGAACTGGCGGCAAGTCGCCCAACACCAACATCGCCGCCGGCGAGGCGACCGGTGGCCGGCTCGACGATGTACACACCGCGCTGGCGCAGCGTCGAAATATTGCGTTGCACCGCCGGGTGTTCCCACATTTCTGTGTGCATTGCCGGGCAAATCATCACCGGTGCTCGAGTCGCCAACAAGGTCGCGGTCAGGAGGTCCGACGAAATTCCCGCCGCGTAGGCCCCGACAACTCTTGCGGTGGCCGGAACCACGATGACCAAGTCGGCGAGTTGACCTAGTCGTGTATGGGGGATCGGATCGGTTTCGTCCCACAACGATGTATGCACCGACTCTGACGCAAGTGCAGAAATCGTTGCCTTGCCAATGAAGTGTTCTGCATCGCTGGTCATGATTGGCGCCACATACGCGCCGGCGTCGACGAGTAAGCGACACAGCTCAACGGATTTATAGGCGGCAATTCCGCCCGAAATACCTAAAACGATGTGCTTGCCGGCTAGCGCGCTCATCGCCGATACAGGATATTTACAGCGTCGGCTCGACTGCTTCGACGATTGGCTCAGCGACAACTTCTGCGATTTGCTCGATGATTGGTTCGACGACCGGTTCAGCGATCAGCGCAGCCGATTCACCAAACACCGCGGCTACATCGGAGGCGGCTTCGTCAAGTATTTCGGCGTCTGCCTCGGCTTCCAGTTCTTCGTACACGGCCATCGGCACGCTCTTGATCTTGTCGGCAGCAATTTCTTCGAAACTTATCGAGAGTGGTTTGCGAGAAGTTGAACTCACCTGCGGTGGCACCATACTGCCCAAGCCCTCGCCCAGTTGATTGAAGTATGAATTAATCTCGCGGGCCCGACGGGCCGACAGTGTGACGAGGGCAAATTTGGAAGCGGTACGGTCCATCAACGATTCGATGGGGGGATTCATCATTGTGTCTTCACTTGCCACGTGGGATCTCCTCTATAAGCCGACCGTGAATTCTACCGCAATTACACGGCCATCAGGGCTTGAAGGCGACGATTTCAATGGCCGCGACGAGCCCGCTCCCGATTGATGAGATCCAGCATTTCCTCTACGGTTGTGGCCAGATCGTCGTTCATCAGCACATAGTCGGCAAGAGCCATGCCAATAGGCTCCTCCTCCTCGGCCTTGCGCAGTCGCTGCGCAATTCGCTGCTCTGGGTCACCACGCCCGATCAGACGCTTTTTCTGCTCTTCGCGACTCGGGGGTAGCACGAACAACAGCAATGCATCTGGGTGCAGGCTCTTCACCTGCCGCGCGCCGTCAACTTCAATTTCTAGGACAATGTCGCGATCATCGGGTGCCTGTGGCGTCGGGGTGCCGTATAGATTTCCGAGAAATTCTGTCCATTCGAGGAATCCGCTATGCGCCAAGCGGTCCTCAAACTGTTCTCGGGTGGCAAAGACATAAGCATCTTGCGCTTCTCCGGGACGTCGCTGACGGGTGGTCCACGATCGACTCAACCACAAAGTCGGGTCTCGCTCGATAAGTGCATCAACAATCGTGCTCTTGCCCACACCACCCGGGCCGGAGACCACGACGATGAGAGATTTCGAGTCAGTCATTTTCCAATACTCGTCATCAGTAATGCTCGCTGACTAGGCGAAAGGTCCAATACCCGACACTTTTCGGCAACGCCACTTTCGCTCATCACACGGCGGGCCCGCACCTTGCCGATATCCGGAAGCGATTCCAATACTTTGACGACATATAAACGATTGACGGCCGCATCGGGGTCATCGGTGTTCAGTGCGTCGGCGAGCGTGAGAGATCCGCTTGCCAGCCTGGCCCGCACATCGTCCATCTCACCGCGGATCGCACTCGCCCGCTCAATCGTGGCCTCTCGCTGGGGGCTGATAATCACCGGCGGGCGCGACATTGAAATACTTTACCGCCTCGTCGATTTGTCACGCCTATTGACCCGCGCCTATCGATGTAGTCCCCCGCGATGTGCGACCCCGATAATTTGTGACCATTGTCCAATCTTGTGCGACTCTGCCCATTTCACAAGTTCTCTAGCGACTCGCAATGACGCTCGAGGTTCGGCGAAAGTCGCCGTGCCAACCTGAACGGCAGATGCGCCGGCGCACATCAACTCCGCCGCGTCGCGTCCGCTCACGACCCCACCAACTCCGATGATCGGCAGTTCAGGAAATTCCTTCGCCACGTCATACACGGCGCGAACGGCGATGGGATGGATTCCCCGACCGGATAATCCACCGCCTCCTCCACTTCCTAATACAGGCAATCCGGTTTCGCCGTCGAGAACCATCGCCAACATCGTGTTGATCAGCGTCACCGCCTCGGCACCGGCTTCGTGGGCTGCCCCGGCAATTTGCGCAAGGCGATCTGTACTTGCACTTAGCTTTGCCCAACGCGGCACTCCACATGCGGCCGTTGCCGTGATCACTTGCGCGGTGAGATCTTCATCGTGAGCAAACATGACATGGGCACTTTTTGTATCATTTCGCACGTTCGGACACGAGAGATTTACCTCGACTGCACTCAAGAATTTGGCGACGGGTGCCAATTGCTCGGCGGCCAGCGCGTAATCTTCGACGCTGCGACCCCAGATGCTGGCGATCACCGTCGCTCCGCACGACACAAGTTGGGGCAAGTCGTTGGCAATCCAATGTTCGATTCCGTCGCCCTGTAGCCCGACGGAATTGATCATCCCAAGCGGAAGTGGATACAAACGCGGCGACAAATTACCGGGCCAGGCAAATGTTGCCAGCGACTTAACGACCACGCCGCCAAGATCGGCAAGGGGCATGAACTCGTCGAGTTCGGCACCATGACCGGAGGTGCCCGATGCCGTAAGTATGGGATTTTTCAGGGTGACCGATCCAACGACTGTCGGTCCGAGTATCGAAGTCATCGACCGTGATACTCCTGCAATGATCGAACCCCGAGCGGATGCTCGTGCGCTTCGGCGAGCCCCTGCACCGCCGCAAGGGCTGCCTTGATGGTTGTCACAGATGAAACTCGATAGATATTCGCAGCCTTCCGAATGGCCTCGCCATCGGTGCGGGTACGGCGGCCACTGGGAGTATTGATGACGAATGTAATCTCGCCGCGCTTGAGCAGTTCAACGGCATCGCTACTTTCTTGGGTCTCCGACCCAAGAAAACGGGTCGAGACCTTGCCGACGATTCGATCTACCTCGTAGCCAAATCTCTTCAGGTACTCCGCTGTTCCGCTTGTGGCGACGATGCCGAGACCAAGTTCGCGCAGTCGCTTGGCAATCACAAGACCGCTGGATTTGTCGCGATCGTTGAGTGTCATGAACACCATTCCCGATGTTGGCAGCTCGGTTCCGGCCGCGGTCTCGGCCTTGATGAATGCGCGACCAAACGTTGTATCGATACCCATCACCTCACCAGTCGAGCGCATCTCTGGGCCAAGTGCGGTATCCACCTCCGGAAAGCGGCTAAACGGAAGTACGGCTTCCTTCACCGCAACATGTCCGTTATTGATTGGATCCTTGAGCAGTCCTTCTTGCCGCAGCTCTGCAAGGGTAGATCCGAGCATCGCCCGACTTGCGATTTTGGCCAATGGCACTCCCGTTGCTTTGGCGACAAACGGCACCGTTCGACTTGCCCGCGGATTTGCTTCCAGGACATACACGGTGTTTCCGGCCAAAGCGAACTGCACATTTAGCAGACCCCGCACATCTAGTGCCCCGGCGATTGCCCTGGTGTAGGACTCGACTGCTTCAATTGCCCATGGCTCGAGCGTCGGTGGCGGTATCGCGCACGCCGAGTCGCCGGAGTGAACACCGGCCTCCTCGACATGCTCCATCACACCGCCGATCAACACCTCCCCACTGGCATCGCGAATCGCATCGACATCGATCTCGGTGGCGTCTTCAAGAAAACGATCCACAAGCACGGGCCGAAGTGCCGATAATCCGCCTTCACGTCCGAGAGTTCCCGCCACGGTCATCTCTCTCATCGCTCGTTCAAGATGCGAATCGTCATGCACGATCTGCATCGCTCGACCCCCAAGCACATAACTTGGTCGGACCAGCACCGGATACCCAACGCGCTTGGCAACTCTAAGAGCCTCATCGACGTTAAGGGCCGTCCCGCCCGGCGGTTGAGTAATGCCGAGTCGATTGCACAATGCGCTCCATTTTTCACGATCTTCGGCAATGTCGATCGACTGCGCCGATGTTCCGGCGATGAGCTCTGGGGGCAATGCACCGGACAACTTGAGCGGGGTTTGTCCCCCCAGCGAGACCACTACCCGCGGCGGTTTACCACCGGCAATTGTTTCGGCCTCGATCACATTCAAAACATCCTCGACCGTGAGTGGCTCGAAATACAAGCGATCGGATGTGTCGTAATCGGTGGACACGGTTTCCGGATTGCAATTCACCATCACGGTTTCAAAGCCAGCATCGCGAAGAGCAAAACTGGCGTGCACACAGCAATAGTCGAATTCGATACCCTGCCCAATTCGATTTGGTCCGCTGCCGAGAATGATCACACGCGGCTTGAGCGAAGGTCGAACTTCGCTTTCGTCTTCGTAGGTCGAATAGTGATACGGGGTTTGAGCCTCAAATTCGGCGCTGCATGTGTCTACCGTCTTATACGTCGGCACTACCCCGGCCGCGATTCGTGTCGTGCGAATTGAATCCTCGGACACATTCCACAGATAGGCAAGTTGACCATCAGCAAATCCAAATCGTTTCGCTCGCCTCCAGCCTTGGCTTGTCATTGCCTCGAAACCGATTTCGCCAAGCGACAGGCGCTCATCAATGATCATTTGCATTTGATCGATGAACCAAGGGTCGATATGTGTTGCCGAGTGAATGCTGTCAAGTGTGATTCCGCGTCGGAGGCACTCGCCGACCTGAAACAATCGATCCGGGGTTGGTACCGCGATTGAGGCAACAAGTTCCTCGTTTGAAAGTAGAGTCAGTGCCTGTTCGGCCGGATCGCAGTTGAGCCCCAAGCGACCGTTTTCCAGCGAGCGCAATGCCTTTTGCAAACTCTCGGGAAAGGTACGGCCAATCGCCATCGCTTCACCGACACTTTGCATTTGCGTCCCAAGAACCCCGCTGGTGCCCGGAAACTTCTCGAATGCCCAGCGTGGAATCTTGGTCACCACATAGTCGATTGTGGGTTCGAAACTGGCCGGGGTCATCTTGGTGATGTCGTTGGGAATCTCATCCAAGGTGTAGCCAACTGCAAGTTTTGCGGCAATCTTGGCAATTGGAAAACCGGTCGCTTTGGACGCCAAAGCAGATGACCGAGAAACACGCGGGTTCATTTCGATGATGACCAGATCACCGGTGCTCGGGTTCACCGCGAACTGCACATTCGAACCTCCGGTTTCGACTCCGACACGGCGAATACAGGCGAAAGCCGCATCACGCATTTTCTGATATTCGAAATCTGACAGAGTCAACGCTGGCGCCACGGTGATGGAATCTCCTGTATGGACACCCATGGCATCAACATTTTCGATCGAACAGATGACCACACAGTTGTCGGCTCGGTCGCGCATTACCTCAAGTTCGTATTCCTTCCATCCGACAATCGATCGTTCGATCAGCACTTCATTGATCGGGCTGGCCGCCAACCCATTGGTGACCGAATCAATGAACTCCGCCATCGTTTGCGCGATACCGGTACCGTGCCCGCCGAGAATGTACGCCGGGCGAATGATGACCGGTAGACCAATAGAGGCGATGACCTGTCTCGCCTCGTCGAGGTTATGGGCGACACCACTTGGCGGAACGGCAAGTCCAATCTCAATCATCGCCTGCTTAAATTTTTCGCGATCCTCAGCCGTAGCGATTGCCTGTGCGTTGGCGCCAATCAGCTCTGGCGTACCGGGCACTCCAACCACCCCGCGCGCATGCAGCGCCATCGCCAAGTTGAGAGCCGTCTGTCCACCGAGCGTTGGCAAGACGGCATCCGGTCGCTCGCGTTCGATGATTGCCTGCAACACACCGACCGTGAGCGGTTCGATGTAGGTGCGATCGGCGAAATCGGGGTCTGTCATAATCGTCGCCGGATTGGAGTTGGCAAGAATGACGCGATAGCCCTCGTCGCGTAAGACTCGACACGCCTGGGTACCTGAGTAGTCAAACTCGCATGCCTGCCCGATGACAATGGGCCCCGAGCCAATAATCAGAATCGATGCGAGATCATCACGGCGAGGCATTATGCGGAGTCCATGAGACTTGCGAATTCTCCAAACAGATAGCGACTGTCATGGGGCCCGGGGCCGGCCTCGGGATGATATTGCACACTGAAACACCTAGCATCGCGGATTCGCATTCCCTCGTTGGTGTCGTCGTTGAGATTTGTATGCGTGACATCGACAACATCCCGAAGCGAAGCCGGATCAATGCAAAAATTGTGATTCTGGCTGGTAATTTCCACGGCGCCGGTGCTCACATTTCTCACGGGATGATTGGCCCCATGATGGCCAAAGGGCAATTTGAATGTTGTGCCACCGAGGGCAAGCGCAAGTAATTGATGACCCAAACAAATTCCAAAGATTGGTACACCGGCGTGCAACAGCAGCCGAAGCGTCTCGGGAACACCGACCACACTTTCGGGATCGCCAGGACCATTTGACAGGAACACTCCGTGTGGAGACATTTCCATCACCTGTTCGGCAGTCGTAGCCGCCGGAACGATTCGAACGGTGGCGAACTCGCCAAGACAACGCACGATGGTGTGCTTGATCCCAAAATCGAAGGCCACAACATCGAATCGACCAGAGCCAAACTGATACATCTCAGGCGTCGTTACCTGAGCAACAAGATTTACGCCATCTGTTCCTGCCTCCCTTAGCGCCGCGGCTCGCAGCTCAGACTCCGACGCCGTGCCAAAAGCCCCCGTCATCGATCCCGATTCGCGCAAGATGCGAGTCAGTCTTCTTGTATCTATACCAGCTATACCCCCTACGTTTCGAGTACGTAGAAAATGATCGAGGTTGCCTTCGCTGCGCCAATTGCTCCGGCGCCTGGCCAGGTCTCGAACGACTACGCCGCGGGCAAAGACCTGCTTGGCTTCGTTGTCGTAACTCGTGGTCCCATAATTTCCAATGTGCGGCGTCGTAAATGAAATGATTTGCCCGGCATAGGACGGATCGGAGATCACCTCTTGATAACCCGTAAATGTGGTATTGAATACCACCTCGCCGCTACAAATTCCACCAGGTGGTTGCGCACCGATTGCCTCGCCTTCAAAGATGCTTCCATCGCGCAGCACCAAGGCCGCTTCCCGAATCGTCATCGTTGGGCTTCTCCATCTATGACGACAGCCTCTCCGCCAAAAACGGTATGACGAACCTTGCCGCGTAGGCGGCGGCCAACGAAAGGTGTATTGACGCTTTTGCTGGCCAAACGATTTGGATCAATCTGCCAATTGAGATCGGGATCAAAGACGCAGATGTTGGCCGGCGCAAGGGGCGCAATTTCGACACCATGGGTGTGGGCAATTCCTGCAATTGCCGCCGGATTTGTAGACAGCAGGGCGACAATGTGGTGCAGTTCCAAATCCAACTCGGCGAGAACGACGCCGAGTGCGGTCTCCAAACCCAACATTCCGGGAGGAGCCTGATCGAGTGGAAGTTCCTTGTCCCGTCGCGCATGCGGCGCATGGTCAGTGGCGATGGCATCTATTGTCCCGTCGCGCAGACCAGCCTTCAAGGCACGAATGTCATTCATCGATCTCAGCGGTGGATTCACCTTGTATAGGGGATCAAACCCGAGCAGCATTTCCTCGGTTAGCGAGAGATGATGTGGAGTGACCTCGGCGGTTATCGCAAGATTGTCGGCCTTGGCTTGCCGAACCAATTCCACCGATCGTGCCGTCGAGAGATGCATGAAGTGAACCCGCGCGCCTGTCATTCTCGCAAGTTCGATATCGCGACTGACCATCAACTCTTCTGCTATTGCCGGCCAGCCAGGGACCCCCATGTTTGAGGAACAGCAACATTCGTTCATCGCCGCCCCGGCGGTGAGTGCCGCCACCTCACAGTGTTGAGCAAGCGTCACTCCCAGAGCAATCGAGTACTCCATTGCGCGGCGCATCATCACCGGGTCTTGTACGCCACTTCCATCATCGGTAAACAGGCGCACGCCTGCCTTTGCAAGTTCGGCCATCGGCGACAGCGCCGTCCCCAATCGACCCATCGTGATCGTTCCGCTCGGAACCACGCTCAGCAAACCGGCGCGTCGCCCTTGTTCGCGCACAAATTCAACCACGGCAACCGAGTCATGGGGAGGATCGGTATTTGGCATTGCTACGAGCGCGGTGTATCCACCAAGTGCACCGGCGCGACTGCCGGATTCAATTGTCTCGGTATCCTCCCTGCCCGGTTCGCGTAGGTGTGTGTGTAGATCGACGAAACCCGGACATACAACACATCCCGACGCATCCAAGGTGTCGTCACCGTTGAGATTTGGTCCGACCTCGGTGATCGTCCCATTGGCGATCGCCACATCGGCAATACGCTGCGTTGAGCCGTTGATCACCGACCCACCCTTGATAACCAATGTTCGTGTAGTTGATTTTGTCATCACGAAACCTCGCTCGCGAGATTTGACAGCCCCGATACTTGTTCGCCGGCCAAGACATCGAACAGCACCGCCATTCGCACCGCCACCCCATTGGCAACTTGACGATGGATGAGTGAGTTCGTGAGATCCTGTGGATCGATTTGCATTTCCACGCCACGATTCATCGGGCCTGGGTGCATCACCACCGAACTTGGTGCCAGGCAATTGACTCGATCTTGGGTCAGGCCGTATTGGTCACCGTATTCACGCAAAGTTGGAACATGTCCCTGAGACATGCGCTCGCTCTGCAGACGCAACATGTACAGCACATCCGTATTCCCAATCACTTCATCGAGCCGATAGCTCACCGTTACCGGCCAATGATCGATGTCGTGCGGAAGCAAAGTTTTGGGTGCCACGAGGGTGATGTCCGCACCAAGCATCGAGAATGCTTGAATGTTGCTGCGGGCAACGCGCGAGTGCTTGATGTCGCCGACGATCGTCAGCCTTAGGCCATCGAATCGGTCTCGACTTAGCGCTTCGCGCACTGTGTAACAGTCAACCAATGCCTGGGTCGGATGTTGATGCGAGCCGTCACCGGCGTTGACAATCGACGCGGATGTCCAAGCACTCATTTGCCAAGGAACACCGGCGGACTTGTGGCGAACAACGAAGGCATCGACGCCCATGTCGGTGATCGTCTCGACTGTGTCGCGCAGGCTCTCGCCTTTGTTCAGACTCGAAGTCGAAACGCTAAACGTAAGCGTGTCGGCGGAGAGTCGACGTGCCGCGGTTTCGAAACTTAACCGGGTGCGGGTGGAATCCTCAAGGAACAGGCTGACCACCGTTCGGCCGCGCAAGGCCGGCACCTTGGGCACCGGTCGCGTATTGATTTCGGCCATATGTTTCGTAAGCTCTAAAATTCGTTCCAATCCGTCTTGGCCGAGTTCCTGAATACTGCGCAGATGCTTCATACGCGCTGACCCGAAGTCACCGTAACGCCGTCTCCACTTGCGATGACCTCATCCGACACTTGGGTCGGCAGGTTCTTGCCGACATAGTCCGGGCGAATTGGCAGTTCCCGATGTCCTCGATCTACTAGTACGGCTAGTTGAACGGACTTTGGCCGTCCGTAGTTATTGATGCCTTCCATCGCCGCGCGAACGGTGCGTCCGGTAAAGAGCACATCATCGACCAACACGACGGTCGAGCCGGTGACATCGCAAGGGATCGAACTAATCGCCCCGACAACGATCGGCCTCATCGCGATGTCGTCGCGATACATGCTGACATCGATGGCGCCAACCGGAACCTGCGCGGAAGTTTCGATGGTGGAAATCACCGCCGCAAGCGCATCGGCTATCCATGTTCCGCCGCGTTGCAATCCGACGACAACGAGTTTGTCGACGCCATTGTTGCGTTCGACAATTTCATGAGCGATGCGAGTAATGGCGCGACGCACGTCGG
>CAYGOJ010000041.1:0-11957 GCA_964351545.1 uncultured Acidimicrobium sp. | reverse complement strand
CCCCAATCGTCCAAAAATTAGTCCACCGATTGTGTCGAACTCGTCTTCAGGAATCTTTGTTAACAAAATGTCGTTGAGTTTTGACAATGGTGTGCCGCCGGCAATTAGGTAGTCACCGTTTGGAAGTCGAAGAACCGATTTGTCTTCGTCATCGTGCTCGTCGACGATTTCACCGACCAACTCTTCCAAGCAGTCCTCCAAGGTGACAAGACCAGTGATCGTTCCATATTCATCGGCGACCATCGCCAAATGGAATTTCGTCGCCTGCATCGAGCGCATCAGATCTGCGACCAATTTGTTTTCGGGTACTACCTCAACGCCTCGAAGTAATCCGGAAATGTGCTCGCCGCCCTTTCCGGCGCGCTCGGCGACAACAAGATCCTTCACATACACCACTCCGACGAGATCATTGTGATCGTCTTCGGTGTGGAAGACGGGAAATCGGCTAAAGCCTTGCGCGACCGCACTATCGAGTGCAGCCGTCACCGACAACTGGTCGTCAATTGAAATGACATCAGGCGATGGCACCATGATTTCCTTGACGACCGTGTCCCCAAATTCAATGACAGACTCAATGAGTTCGCGTTCTTCGTGCTCGATCACACTGTCATGGGCCGCGGCTTCGACAACTCCGAGAAACTCGCGCTCCCCAATGAAGGGACCCTGCTTGATGCCCTCCCCCCTGACGATGATATTTGTCAGGCGAATAAGCAAATCGGAAGTCACCCGCAACGGCCAAAATCCAACCAGTAATAGGAGAGGACGGGCGGTCATTGTCGCCGCCTTTACCGGGTACAGCAATGCATACGTCTTTGGCACTGCTTCGGCCATAACAAAGAAAACCACGACATTGGCGAAAACTCCGATGGCAATTCCGGCCGGCCCAAATAGGCGCCCCGACACCACCCCTGTGAGTGTGGCCTGAACGGTTTGGCAAACGCTCACGGTAAGGAGCAACGGGTTGACCCAGCGTGCCGGCTCGGAAGCGAGACGTACCAACGCCTTGCCAGACTTTGCCCCCTTTTCTGCCAACGCCTTGGCCCGAGGCGTCGTCGTCCGCGACAATGCCATCTCGGCCAGGGCAAAAAATACCAGCGCAATAAGCAACACAAAGATGACAAAAATCATCCAGAAGTCGACCGCCGTCGGTGTCTTGGCAATCACTGTGAACCCTCAGGGTGATCCTGTCGAAAATCCTTGGGTGCCGGGCCATTCCAGTGATGAGCCTCCAGCAGTTCGACTTCTCGTGCACGCATGGTCTTGGTTGATTCGGGAGTGTCATGATCCGCGCCGAGCACATGCAACATTCCGTGCACAATTAGCAGGGCTATCTCATCGTCCAGATTTCCGGCGTGAGTGCTCGCTTGTTTGGCCGCAACACTTGGACAGATCACCACATCGCCAAGTAATAACGGCAGTTCATGAATGTCTAGCGAGACCCTGCTCGGTCCCTTTGTCATCGCGCCGGGACCGGGGGTGCGAGCCGCGTCGACAGCATCAAGCGGAAAAGCCAACACATCGGTCGCACTTGGAATTCCCATGTATTGCTCATTTAGTTCACTCATTGACAACTGATTGACGAACACAATGGTCATCTCCGCAGCTCCACGCACACCTTCCGCAGACAACACATGCAGAGCGAGGTTCTGCCACCGCGAGAGATCAATTTCGATGTCGCTCTGCTCATCGGCACAGAATATTTCGGGTTCGCCGTCTCCGCCAACTTTTCGCGGCTTTGATATTCCCGGCCGACTCTCAGCCACGTCGTTCCGCCGCCGATGCAACATGTTCCTCGTAGGCCGCAACAATATCGGCAACAATTCTGTGCCGAACCACGTCGCTGGTGTCCAATCGGACAAATTCAAGATCCGTAATACCGGTGAGCATTTGTTCTAAGCCGGACAATCCGCTTCGACCATCAGGGACGTCGATTTGAGTCGGATCACCTGTCACAACCACCTTAGAGCCAAAACCAATTCGAGTCAGAAACATTTTCATCTGCTCGGGAGTTGTGTTTTGTGCCTCATCCAAAATGATAAAACTGTTGTTAAGAGTTCGTCCGCGCATGAAAGCCAGCGGGGCAACTTCGACTACCTGTCGCTCGACCATCAATTTCGCCTGCTCTGCACCGACCATGTCGTGGAGTGCGTCATAGAGCGGTCGCAAATACGGATCTATCTTTGCCGTGAGGTCGCCCGGTAGGAAACCAAGTCGCTCACCGGCCTCAACGGCTGGTCGAGTAAGAATGACTCGCTGAACTCTCTTTGTCTGTAGAGCCTGCACCGCCATCGCCACGGCAAGCCAACTCTTCCCTGTACCGGCAGGACCAAGACCAAAGGTAATGATGTTGGTTCGAATAGCTTCGACATACCGTCGTTGGCCGGATGTCTTGGCTCGAATCGGCCGACCCTGATTTCCCCTAATGAGCTCTTCTGTGAGTATCACACTCGGACTTTCATTTGCTCGCACCATCGAAATTGAGCGCGATAGAACAGCCGCATCAAGGCTTTCACCCCGCAAGAGAAGCTGTGTGAGCTCCTCGAATAGCCGACCTACTACCTGGGATTCATCGCCGGACATCGCAATTTCGTTTCCACGCACATGTAGCACCGTGTCGGGGAACTCCCCCTCAATTGTTCGCAGGTGGACGTCTCGCTCGCCCAATAGTTCTGCCATCAGATGTGCGCTTGGAACTATGACGTTGACGCCGGAGGTTGATATCAGCATGTACGGGCTAAACAGCGGTACCACTACAGAAACTCATGACACCATGAATCTAGCGGAGAACGACCCGATCTATTTCTGGCTAATACCAACCTCTGTTTGGTTGCGCTCTTCAACATCACTGTCATCGCTGAAGGCTGGCGTATCGGTCGGAGCAAAATTTAAGGCGTAGTATCGCTGAGTCGTCAGCGTAATCAATTCCGCCTCTCCCACCATCTTGGCCATCCGCAGCATTAACTCGGCGGCGCCACCATCTGCGTTCGGTTGATTAGTTTCGGGCAGATCAAATACCAATAGCGATCCTTCGCGGGACTCCATCGTCATTGCATGTCGGGCCATGAAAATACTCGCCCCACGCGCGACGAAGTCGGGATCAACGACTGCCCACACGACGTAATGGACTTGACCGCGTTCGAATTTTTCTGGAAAGTGGGTCTTAAAATAATGCTCGCTCAACCATCGGGTACGGCGTACGTCGGTTGAAACGAGTGTCATAGCAATTGGTCGAGTATCGTCCCACACAACCCAAGCCCGATTTGTCGCGTCTAGCAAATGGTCGTCGAATTCAAAGCGATCCAGCATCTCATGTGTCACGGTCATCTCTACTGTGTTGATGTACGCACGCTTATACAAAATCCATAATTGATCTCGAAGCGAAACATCGCTGGCAGGAGAATGTCTCGTGATGAACATGGGCGGGTGTAAATCTCCGGGGTGAGAGCGCACACTCTCGTAGAGGTACCAAACCTCCGCCTAAATCGAGAATACCTCATCCATTGAGCCAAAATTGGGATGTAGTACCGTTTTCCCAGTGAAATCAACGACCCTCGCCCGCGCCGCGTGGGTCATGGTTGGCGTCGGTGTACTCAGCGCAATCTTGACCATGAGTTTTCCTTATGTGACTCTCAGCAATTCCATCTACTTCATCGCCACAGCGCAACTTGCGATCACACTTCCAATTTCGGCTCGCTCTAATTCACCCGATCGAGTTATCTGGTTGAGTCTGCTTGTCGTTGCCGGCCTTTCGATTGCGGGGCAGTTACTCGACGGAACCTTCTTCGCTCGAATCGGCCCCCAGGCGATCCCCGAGCTGATTTTCCTGATCGTTCAACTAGTGCTTGCTGCGGGACTTCTGTTCATCGTCGGCCGTCGTCTCGGAAGTGATCCGGTGAGCGTGCTCGTCGATGCGATGATCGTCGCTCTCGGCACGTGGTTTCTCATCTGGATCACCTTTGTCGAGCCATCGCTCGATTCGGGCGACGAACCTCTACTTGTTGCCTCCATTCGTGGAGCTACATTGGCGATGAGCGCACTCGTCTTATTTACTCTGGCGATTTTGCTCTTCGGTGATCGGCAGAGAACTCCCGCGGTGTGGTTAGTTGCATCTGCGATTGCACTGACATTGCTCGGCGACTTCGTCTATGCGGCGAATAGTTCTGGTCGAGTAGATATTTCCGACAGATTTGCCAACGCCGCGTATGTTGCCTCTCTCTTTTCGGCTTCCGCCGCTTTCCTGCACCCTTCAATCGCTTCGCTCACCGATCAGGGTCCGCTGCTACCGAATCGTCCAATCCTGGGACGACTGGTCACAACAACTCTTGCCCTGCTCGTGCCGGTGATAGTTCTCGCCCTCAGCGACCCAATCAATGACCGCGACCGATTCGTTCGGACAATTTCAATTTTTGTGCTCGGTGCGGCAGTCACCGCCCGGGTTGTGTACTCCGTGCGCACGAACGCGACTACGCAGCGGCAATTGATCATCTCGGCGCAAACGGATGCCCTAACCGGGTTACCAAATCGCAATTTGATGATCACCCATGTCACCCATGCACTAACACATGCACTTGTCGAGGGACGCCAGCCAACCGTGCTGTTCATCGATGTCGACAGATTTAAAAATATCAATGACAGCCTTGGGCATCAAGCGGGCGACAACGTGCTTGTCGCAGTAGCCCAACGCCTCCAAAACGCGTTGCCCGAGCGATGCATCGTCGGACGAATCTCCGGAGACGAATTCGTGATTCTCGACGCTTTCAACCGAAGTGCAAGTGACGCGATGTTGCTTGCCGACCGAATTCTTGAGGCGTTCTACGAACCGCTTTCGCTTCGGCAGGGCGATGTTTTTGTTTCTGCCAGTATCGGAGTCGCAAGTTTTCGGCCGGATATTACGAAAAATGCAGACGACCTATTGCGTCATGCCGACACTGCGATGTACCGGGCCAAGGACGCCGGGCGCAACTGTGTGGCGATATTTGATGAATCCATGCTTGAGAGAGTGACACAACGACTGTCGGTTGAAACCGCCCTCTATCGGGCTCTCGAACGCAGGGAGTTGCGACTAGTCCACCAGCCAATAATTGATATCGACCTTGGAGACGTGGTCGGTTTCGAAGCGCTGATGCGCTGGGAACGCGAGGATGGCACGATGATCTCGCCCGCCGAGTTCATCCCGATCGCCGAAGAGACAGGCACAATTGTCCCGATTGGCGCGTGGGCATTACTCGAAGCCCTTACCCACCTCCGAACCTGGATCAACGAAGGTACCTGTCAACGAGACGCAACGATGTCGGTAAATGTGTCGCCGCGACAGCTGCAGGACCCAAATTTTGTCGCGGTTGTAAGCGAAGCCCTGATGCGAGCCCACGTGCCTGCCGACCAATTGTGGCTCGAAGTGACGGAAGGAGTGATGATTGCTCAACCCGAACAGGCACTCGTTGCCTTGAAGAATCTGTGCGCGCTTGGAGTTCGGGTCGCGATTGACGATTTCGGCACCGGCTATTCGTCGCTTTCACTGTTGCAACGCTTTCCCATTCAACGCTTGAAGATTGACAAGTCATTTGTTAGCGGCGTCGCGGAAGATCTTGGAACGCGCGCGCTTGTGCGCACGATTATTGCAATGGGAGAATCACTTGGTCTCGACATGGTCGCCGAAGGTGTCGAGAGTGTTCGCCAACTGCAAGTCCTAGCCGAACTGCGCTGCCCGAAGGCGCAGGGATACCTGATCAGTCACCCGGTACCGCCCGACTCCATGGCCAACACGGTCACCGCACTAGATCAAATTGGCTCGTGGCCAAGATTGCGCGGCCCAAAGCAGAGGTAGGAACGAAATAGTTAAAGGGGAAAAACGCCCGGCAAAAGATCGGGCAGGTCATCGGCGACGAGTCCGACCCCAAAACGTAACGCCGCCGCCGCGTGAATCCATACCGCCGCCGCGGCGGCCAAATATGCATCCATATTCTGAGCCAGCAGTCCGAGAACTATTCCCGCCAATACATCGCCCGAACCTGCGGTGGCCAGCGTGGCAGGCGCATTTAAATTTAGAATTGTGCGACCGTCGGGCGAGGCAATGACAGTCTCGGCACCCTTGAGAACTACCACCGCCCCGCTACATTTGGCCGCTCTTACGGCCCGACTCAAGCGATCGCCATCGGTATCAAAGATTCGCCCAAACTCACCGTCGTGTGGAGTAATCACGCACGGTCCGGCAATTGCGCCGAACAATTCATTTGGATTTTCATGAAACACGGTGATTGCATCGGCATCCAAAACAACGGGCTTTCTACTTTCTAGAAGCGCGAGGGCTCGAAATCTTGTGACCTTGTCAACGCCAGCACCTGGTCCAAGCAGGAAAGCCGAGACTCGTCGATCCCCAGTCAAACTCTTGAGATCATCATCAAAAGGAATAACTCGCACCAGAATGCTTTCCAGAGCGGTCGCATAGACATGGAATGCTTCTGGTGGGACGGCAATTGTTGTCATCCCTGCTCCAATTCGGGCCGCCGATCGGGCGGCTAATCGCGCGGCTCCGGTCATCGGATATCCACCAAAAATTACCGCGTGACCGCGACTGTATTTATCGGAAACTGCATTGGGTCCCGGCAGCAAGTGCTTCCACAGCATCGGTGAATTCAGTTCGTGGATCAGAAAACCATTCTAAAGTTGAGTTTCAGTTTTCATCACCACTATCCCGACAAAAGCCGACGAAGCGACCAAACAGAAAATTGACCAGTTAATACCTAGCGGCGGAGACCAGACCGGATTCGAAAACATGTCAAGCGCATTGTCGCCAACAATTCCGACCGAGTATCGCCGTAGCGCCGCCAATCCGCTACCGATAAAGACACCACTCCAAATCGATACCGCCAGCCATTTGCTTCGGTCGGAGATTCGAATGTATCGCGCACCAATGATTGGTATTCCCACCAATAGCGGGGTGAGGTGTCGACCTTGAACTCCGAATCCACGCAAGATTTCGTAATAGTTGAGATCCTCGGCAATGATCAACATCACACATCCGACCCCAAGAAGTGGGATGGCACGCTTCGCCGATCGGGTAAGACTGCGCCATCCAACTACGACAAGAGTGACTGTCGTTACAAAAATGATCAATGCAATTGGTCGCGGCGTGGCAGTATCCAGCCACCCGTAATTACCGATTGACTCATCGATCACTCTGGGAATATCGCCGATGGCATGTAGCAATTGTCCACCGAGCGACATTTTCGGAAGTCCTGCGGTCATGTCCGGATCGACCACCGAATTGAAAATAAATAGATACCACCAGATCATGAATACAACGGCGGTGGCGTGGAGCCCATAGACGACATAGTGCCTACGCACATGTCCCACCAAGTGCCGCACCTGGCCGGAAGAGATCACGACGATCGCCGCCAATGCGGCGTACAGAACTGGCCCCAATGGTCGTGTGACGATCAGGAACACCCCAGCAAGTGCCACGGTCACCGTTTCAATTCGACTGGCGTCGAATGCGCTCAACAGACCGGGGAGCGAAACCCAAAGTGCGATGGCGGCACAGATTTCAAGGCCGCTCGGGCTAACCACTGATGATATGAATATGACGCCAGGGGTAACGGCGATCAGCATTGGCAGCGCCGACAGAGATCGTCGCTTCAGACACACAAACGCCAGGGCCAACATTGCGGCAGATGCAACTGCGGTCATCGCCCGCGACAGTCTCAAGGCAAAATCGTTGGGACCCGCCAATGTCCCAATGCCGCTGATCGCAAAACCGGCCGGTGGATAGCGTCCCATATTCGTCCATGCCGATCCATCGGTAATTTGTTGATCTTCGATCGGAGTGTTGCACGCTGGCCTTTCGCCATAGGGCGCAAAGCACCACGGAACTTGATGCGCCGCATTAAATTGCGGATCAATATCTATCTCAGTCGTCCAGTACGACAAACCCAAATTGGCCGTTACTCGTGATTCGTCAACGTAACCGCTCGTCGATCGTGACTCTTCTGGAAGTCGTCCATTGACCAAGGTGCTCGGCTCTGGAGACTCCACAACATTGTCACCGTCGGCGACCGGCAAGATCACAATGGTTCCGTCATTAAGTTCGACATATACCGCGTACGACCGTGGGTCGTTATTTGGCAAGGTGGAACTTAGTGAAAACCCGACCAACGTCTTGGCGTCTATTTCGAGAAATAGCGCCACATCTTCGCGGGCCTGATCTGGCTCCTCGAACGCTGATATCTGCCCATCAACAGTCAGTATGACTCGCCTAACTCCAGAATTGCTGTCGAATGCCCAACCATCGACGGTCACCAACCACCGGTCGAGATCCTTTCCAACGAACTCGCCGCGAATGATCGCTGCCGACTTTACGAAGTTCGACGGCTCGTCGGGGCCAGCGCCCAACGGAACAAGTTGAGACCACACGAGCATGCAAGTGAAAATTGCTACGCCAAACAAGATTCCGTAGCGAGCCGCGTGATTAGACTTAGTAACTTCCAACACTTGATTTGCTTGCACAGATCAAGACTAGAGTTGGCCCCGAGAGTCTCACACCATGCCTGACCCCACTGGCCAAAATTCGGTACTTGTGTTACCGACATACAACGAAGCCGAAAATCTAGAATCACTTATTCGGACAATTCGCCACAATTGTCCATCACTTTTCATTCTGATCGTCGATGACGATAGCCCGGACGGGACAGGCGTGATCGCGGATCAGTTGGCTTCAGAATTGTCCAATATTGAGTTGATCCATCGCCACGGTGAGCGTGGATTAGGGAGCGCATACCGCGCTGGTTTCGCTGCAATCGCGGCCAGAAATTTTGATGCGGTGATCACTATGGACGCCGACTTTTCCCATGATCCGACCGTATTGCCTCAGATGCTGACGTCTCTCCAAACTGGAGTCGGAGTTGTAATCGGCTCCCGATATGTCGACGGTGGTGATATCAAGGGATGGCCGCTGAGTCGAAAATTTTTGTCACGTTGGGGAAATGTGTACACCCGGTGGGTGCTGCAACTTAATGTCCGCGATTGCACATCGGGATTTCGAACCTATACATCGGAAGCATTGGCCACAATTAACCCTTCTCTTGAACATGGCGAAGGATATGTGTCATTGACTGCACTTTTGCGACGCGCACAACAACATCAACTAACGATGGTCGAAATACCAATTATTTATACCAATCGAACTCGTGGAGCCTCGAAAATGTCGTGGAGAATAGTTCTTGAATCGATGTTTCTCGTCACAATTTTGGGAATCAGGGATCTCCAGCGTCGAATTGGCAAGAAAATCCGCCTTCGCCGCTAACTACTGATGGTCGTCTAATATATATTTGGAGGGTCCATGTGGCCGCAGATCGGTTAAGTAGAGCAATTCACCAATACCGTGAAGAAGGTTTCGCGGTGATTCCAAATTTCATTCCCGAAAATGAAGTTGCCGAACTACAACGCGAAACCAAGCAGATCTACGAGCAAGCACTCGAGCATCCCACCACCTATCGGCATGGCAATCTGCTCTTCGAAATTCTCCCCGACCATTACTTCACTAAGAGATACGTCATCCAAGCTCATTGGTTCGCCTGGATAAGCGAGTATTTTGAGTCGTTTCGAAGAAGGCCCGAATTCTTTAGTCTTCTTGGACCGCTTCTCGGACCAAATATCAAGCAAGTCGCCCAGCAAATCCATTGGAAACCACCTGGGGCTGGTCCAACGGGATATCGCTTTCACCAAGATCTTCGATTCCGGGAGAACGGCGAACAACTCGGCAATGTTCTCGCCGACTCAGTACAAGTTGGAGTGGCCATTGACGAGTCTCGTCGCCACAATGGATGTTTACGTATAATCCCGGGTGGCCTCGAACTTGGCTACCTGGGCTTGTCCGACGAAGGCGGAGCAATAATGTCTGGGCTGACTCACGACGAGGAACTGCGTCAAGTCGGACTTGATCCCTCTACGACGATTGATATCGAACTGAATCCCGGAGACGCCGTTATCTGGGGGCTACTTACCGTGCATGGGTCCCTCCCAAATCTCTCCGACTCGGATCGTGCATTTATGATTTCTAGCTACGTCCGGGGCGAATCATCTCTTCGTGGAGAATGGGCATTCCGAGACGGAAGATCAGCGCAACTCGGAACCGAGCCGCAGCTTTGCAAATACGAACAACTCCACGAGCGACCAGGACCGCATTACATCGATTCGGAGTGGTTCCTGTGAGCAATGGATAGCAATAACCAAGAGCCAGAGGAAGTGATAGATCTCGCCGATGCCTATGCGGTTGTTACTCCTGCCGATAACAAGCGTTTGTATGCGAAATGGGCTACCACATACGAGAGTTCATTTGTCGAATCAAATCGATACAGATATCCACGCACTGTGGCCGAGTATTTTACCGAAATTGTTCCGCCAAGAATTGGTGAGAATTATGTAGACGTCGGATGTGGTACGGGAATTGTCGGTGCTCGCCTGTCATCGCTTCGACCAACTTGCCGCATTGTCGGAATCGACATCTCTCCGGAGATGCTGGCCCAAGCACGCGAAAAGCGACGAGTTGATTCCAAACCGGTGTATCACCAATTGATTGAGGCCGATCTCACTCAGCCTCTTCCCGATCATGTCAAGAATTTTGATGCGATGCTCAGTGCCGGCACCTTTACGCATGGACATCTGGGACCCGAAGTCCTCCACATGCTTTTTCCATTGATTCGTGCTGGGGGTTGGTTCGTCATCGGTATCAACGCGGAACACTTTGAATCTCGCGGCTTTGCCGAGCTGCTCGCCAACGCAACCCTGAGTGGCGACATTACAGCACCTGGATTTCATAAAATTCAGGTGTATGAGGTAGGGAGCCCGCATTTTGGCGATCAGGCAGTGATCGCCACATTCAGCCGAATCAATTAACATTTGATGCAAGGAGAACACTCATGTCAGGTGTCGCGATCATCACGGAAGCATGCATAAATGTCAAGGATCGAGCATGCGTAGACGTCTGTCCGGTGCAGTGCATCTACGAGTTTGATGCGGCTAAAAATGTACTCGTATCTGAAGTGGAAGCTGGAAACGGCATTGTCGAAAATAGTCACACCCCAAATTTGGACTCGGTAGCAATTTTTGGCGACACCGTGCTGTATGTAAACGTCGACGAATGCACGTCATGCACCGCGTGCTACCAACCCGATGTATGTCCTGTTGGGGCGATCTATTCTGAGGAACAAGTTCCCAATGGGACGTCAAACACGAAATACAATTCGGAAGATCCAAACAAAGGACACGACCACACATTTTTCATTCAGTTGAGCCGTGATGTATTCGCGGACTAGATGACCAATTCTGACCCGCTAACGGTGACGGAGGCGGTGGCATTCCTACACGAGCAGGGTTACACCGATGAAATTGAAATGATCGGTGCGAAATTTGTATGTGAGCGAACCAACCTTTCGTATGAGCTCGCCAACGTCATCGTTGATCACACATTTCGCTTCGAAGGTGACAGCGACCCTGGTGACGAGGCAATTGTCCTTGGACTGCGCTATCCAGAATCCGATATGCGGGCAACGCTTGTGTCTGCCTATGGCCGCGACGCAGATCCCGCGATCGCAGAATTCTTTCGCCGCCTAAGACAATCCTGACTGGTTACTAACGGTCTTTGGACCACGACCAGGCATAGTTCTGATCCGAAATATCACGACCGGTTTCGGCAACTTCAAGCGGTCTAAAGGTGTCAATCATCACGGCGAGTTCGTCCGTACTGCTCTTATCAACGCTCGATTCGTAGCTTCCCGGCTGTGGTCCGTGCACAAACCCGGCCGGGTGAAACGAAATTGAACCCACGCCGATTCCGGAACCGACACGGCTGGCAAAGTTTCCAGCCGAATAGAACAGCACTTCGTCACTGTCGCTGTTTGAGTGATAATACGGAATCTTCACCGCTTCGGCATCAAAATCCAACGGCCGGGGCACGAACGAAC
>CAYGOJ010000040.1:0-12216 GCA_964351545.1 uncultured Acidimicrobium sp. | reverse complement strand
CGTTGCTGGCGTAGTTCATCAAAATTGAGTCGGGCCAGTCGAAGATCAGTCGTCACCTTGTCGAGTTTGAGCTGCTGCTCGGCGATGAAGGCCTGGAATCCAATGACTGTCGCCATCATCACGAATACCGACACCATGACCAGCAGCACATAGGAAATCGTCCGATGTCCGACGTCCGGAACGACCGAAAGATGGCGCTCCGGACGCACGGCCTCATGTCGCTGAGGCCGTCGACGCGGAACATGCTCGGTGGCAAATGCCAATGACATCTCAGACCCCAGCCGTCATCGGGGAAGGCATCGACTGCGACGACTTTTCAATGACCCGTAATCGGGCCGACTTGGAGCGCGGGTTGCGGGCAACTTCGAGTGCGGTTGGCGTCTCTCGCACCCGAACTCGGCGAACTCGTTTGTATGCCGATTGAAGCGGATGCGAATAGGGAGTTGCAATATTTTCGACCGTTGGGTCAACAGCGGCCTCGCTAAACACACGCTTTACAATCCGGTCTTCACCAGAGTGGTACGTGAGCACGGCAATTCGCCCGCCAGCCATGGTGGCGTCTATCGCATTGTCAAGGGCGGCCGGCAGCATTTCCAATTCGTTATTTACTTCGATGCGGATTGCCTGAAAGGTTCGCTTCGCCGGATGACCACCGGTTCGCCGCGCCGGTGCAGGAATCGCCGTGGCGATAATTTCAGCCAGTTCGGTTGTAGTCGAAATTGGTCGATGTGTCACAATCGCCCGCGCGATTCTGAAGGCAAATCGTTCGTCGGAAAACTCGCGAATGACCTTGGTCAGTCGCTCGGTGTCATAACCATTGACGACATCGGACGCACTGAGGTTCGCATCGCTATCCATGCGCATGTCCAGCGGACCCTCGTGTCGATACGAAAAGCCCCGCTCGGGTCGGTCAAACTGAGGAGACGAGACTCCGAGATCAAAAAGCGCACCGGCTATTTCGGTGAGTTGCATTTCCTGCATGAACAGCGGAATCTGACTGAATAGCCCCTGACGGACGACGAGGCGATCACCGATCTCCGGATGCGAGGCGATAATTTGTGCGGAGTTGGCGATCGCCAGGGGGTCGCGATCGATACCCAAGACCCGCATCCATGAATATGTCTGCAGCAACTTCAGGGAATGGCCCGCGCCTCCAAGGGTTGCGTCAACGACGACACCGTGGGGAACACTGGCGAAGACCTCGGCAATTTCATCTTCCATTACTGGGTTATGTTCAAATTTGGCTAATGGTGGCGCCATGAAGGTTACGAAGCTGTCGCGAGGCAATCTGCCTTAAAGCGAGTTGCGCCACACCCATCAGCAGCCCCCCGGCCTGCTATGTCGCCGGGATTTCTCCCCGGATCGAGCGAATGGAAGCGGGCGGAGTAGGAGCTGTCCATTTGCTGACCGGGAGACTGCTGATGGGTGAAACGGTGACGACGTCGAAGGTGGTTGCACTACAACGTTGTGCTTCTGCTCCCCCTTTCGTCTTCACGACAAACGAAATTCGACTTCACGACTCGAGGCCGCCGATTTTGGTAAGTCCCTCGCTACTGATCCGTCCATGGCGGTCGGATTCCCATAGTTCAACCCGATCGAACGAGCCGGCGACGACAATTCGCGAGTTCAATTTCAACCCGGCGTACTCGCGCAGTTTCTCGTCGACATTGATGCGTCCTTGTGCATCCACCGCAACTTCAAAAGTGTTGGAGGCAAGCGCACGCTGTTGATTACGATCCATCTCGCCATCGCGCACCTTGGCCACGGCGTCTCGCGCAACCTCTTCGAAGGCCGCCGCGGTGAGTACGTCAACACACTTATCGCGACCAATCGAGAGATAACAGCGCGGCTCGAGTTGCGGACGGAACGACGCCGGGAGCGCGACCCGACCCTTGGGGTCGAGTTGTCGTTCGTGTATCCCTACAAACACCGTGGCCTCCGCTGCCGTTTTGTTGCTGCCAGGGGGTAGAGATCACTCCACTTCCCTGCCGAGCACTATATCCCCACTTTGCCCCACCGACATGTATTAGCCCCCACTTTGCCCCACGAAGCGGGTATCGAGTGCGGGACGGCATGTCGTCGGAAATACTCCCGGAAGCATTATCTGATGGGTTTTTGCCAGCCTCGAAGAGTCCCTGCAGGACTTCGAGAATTGCGGTTGATCCGAGCCGGATCGGTTGCCCGGCATTTTCTTCGCGCGAGTGACTCGACTTGTTGCGATGAGGGCAACATTGGCCGATGTTGGCCAAGGTAAACAACCGAGCGATTAGAGGGCACTCAATTCATCGACGAATGCGACGAATAACCGATTTGGGTCGTGGTCAGCAACGGCCACCAGTTCTACCAACTCTTCGATGCTGGGTCGTGGCGGCGCAAGGAACGGCAAAAACTTCTCGGGTTCCCACTTCCGATGCACCAAGCACTGAAACCGGGCTGACTTGTTTGTTCGTCTCTGGCTAATCCCGACGATTTTTCTTCCGTTCGTCAAGACTTCACCCGGACCAACTCCGGCAAAGCATATAAGTTTTGACCAGGTTGACAACACGGCTTGTTGGCGATGAACGCTGAGATTTGGCTCACCAAAATTTGCTAACACGCGGCTCCACGCGTCGCCAATCCATCGTGACGAGATCACCACGTCGTCGCTCCATAACTTGTCGCCCACTGGCACAACTACATCCACCCACAGGTGTTGGTCAATTTCCAAAAACACGGCACCACCGCCGGTCCGTCGCTGCACGAGGTCAACATTTGCCCTGGCGCACGCCTTCAGATCTACGACGTCGCTGTGCTGGCTAGAACCCAATACCAGCGCGGTGCGCGAGATGCTGACTTTCCAGATTCCGCGCTCGGCCGGGAGATCTTGCGAATGCATCTCCGCAGCGGATTGATCGACGTTGTGAACCTGCCAAATAGCGCTATGAGGCGACTGCAAGGTATTGCTTCCACGCATCGGGAACGCGACCCACCGATACGGCAATCCAGGCCAGTTCGCGAGGCGCGTGCGGTTTGCTTGACAATCGCATGCCGGCTTCCTCTGGAGTTCGATCGCGTTTCTTCAAATTGCATCCGCGGCATGCGGCGGTCACGTTTTCCCACACATGCATTCCCCCACGCGAGCGAGGCATCACATGATCGATACTGTCGGCGATACCCCCGCAGTATTGGCATCGATGGTCGTCTCGAGCAAACACAGCGCGCCTCGACAACGCCGTGCGTCGGTGATATGGAACTTTAACCAAGTAGCGAAGTCGAATCACCAATGGCCCCGGAATCGAAATCGAGACCGAGTGGATCTCGGAGCCGTCGTCTTCAATAATTTCTGCCTTTTCGGAAAGCACTAGCCACACTGCTCGTCGCGCAGACACAATACTCAGCGGCTCGAATGTTGCGTTGAGAACGAGCGCGCTACGCATGAATTAACCGCGTCGCCCTTTCTCAGGCCCGCTGGTACTGTCCCAATCCCGACACCACTCGAGATAATCCAATACATCGGCAATCACCGGAGTCGCCATTGGAGTTCCGTATTGGGTGACCGCTCGAAATTGCAAATATGCGGGCGAAGGCAGAGGAAGAAACGGAGATGTTCTCCACCAATCGTGCCGAGCCAATCGCAGGCCCTGGCGAACTGCGGTCCGCCACAGCCGAGGTCGAATCGCGATTGCACCGCAAAGTCGAAGAAAGTCGGAGGTGGTCAACATGGGTTCAGTTTGGTTTCGGTTCCTTTGGTAGGCCGAGCACCATCTCACCAATTATATTGCGCTGGATCTGCGATGAGCCTGCATAAATGGTGCCGGCGCGGGCGTTAAGGAATGTCATTGCCCAGCTCATCGAACTATTCGCCACACCTGCATCATCCGTACCAAACGAACTAGATGGCCTTCGACCCGTTGGAGCCAGAGCATCCGCACCAAGAATGTCAACGGCCAGTTCCGTAATTACCTTGTGATATTCGCTCCAATACAATTTTGAAATTGCACCATCCGGACCTGGATGATGACCGGCGAGAAACTTCGTCAGCGTTCGCAGACCCAAGTACCGCATGATTTGGACTTTTGAATAACACCACGCCAGTCGTTGTCGAATTCGCGGGTCCTGTGAGACTCCATATTGCCGCGCCAAGTCCACCAAGCGATCAAATTCCACCTGAAAGCGAATTGGCGCGGTAGCCGCGGATTCGCCGCGTTCAAAACCGAGCAGCCCCATTGCCACAGCCCAACCGTTGTTCACCCCACCGACGACATTTTCTTTAGGAACGACTACATCGGTGTAGAACACCTCATTGAATTCGCTTTCACCGGACAACATCTTGATCGGTCGAACCTCGATGCCGGGTTGGCGCATGTCCACAAGAATGAACGAAATTCCCTTGTGCTTAGGAGCGTTTGGATCGGTACGACACAAGGTAAAAATGTGATCGGCCATGTGACCCGACGACGTCCAAATTTTCTGACCGTTCAGCAGCCACTGGTCGCCATCCAATTCCGCACGCAAACCGACGTTGCTGAGGTCGCTTCCGGCATTTGGTTCGCTGTAGCCCTGGCACCAAACATCCTGTCCCGAAATGATGCGTGGCAGGTAATGCATCTTTTGTTCTTCGGTACCAAACAACAACAAAGTGTTGCCCAACATCTGGATACTAAATACATCATTTGGAGCACCGATTGGCACTCCGGCGCGTGTGAACTCTTCGGCCACGATGACCTGTTCAAGTGCAGAAAGGCCGCCGCCGCCATATGCAACCGGCCAACCCGTGGCCAGGTATCCCGACGAAGCCAATGTGGCGCGCCACTCTTTGATGAAGTGCTCCAGTTCGGCGCCTTCCAGCGAACCGATCCCGTTCCAACTGGCTGGCAATTTTTCAGCCAGGAAGGCCTGAACTTTTTCTCGGTATGCCTCTGCTTCGGGACTATATGTTGGCTGCATTTAGATCACGCTAGTGCGCGACCGTACTTGGCGACTGCCGCGGCGCCAATCAACGGAGCCGAATCGCCAAGTCCGGCGGGTACGACCCGCATTCCGGAAATGAAATCAAGCCGGGCGCTCTCATCTAATTCATGTTGCGCTGCGGCAAAAAACGGTGTGCCAAATCCGAGCGCAACCGATCCCCCAACTACTGCCAAGCGGGCGTCAACTATTGCGCCAACTGACGCAAGCGCACGGCCCACAAGTTGTCCTACCTGTGCGATCACTTCTGCCGTCGATTCGGCAGCGGGAACTCCGGTAATTTCTGCAATCGACCTTCCCGAAGCGTGGGCCTCAAGACAACCCCGAGATCCACACGCGCATGGACGGCCGTTGGGCTGGACGATGATATGTCCAATGTGTCCCGCGTTTCCAAGTCGTCCGCGCATCAATAGTCCATCGACAATGATCCCGCCACCGATGCCCGTCGAGACAACCATGCCAATGACATCTTGCTCGCCTTGGGCATTGCCCCGCCACTGCTCTCCAAGTACTAGAGCCTGTCCATCGTTATAGATATAGGTGTCGAGGCCCGTGTACTTGCTCAATTTGGAATGCAGCGGAAAGTTTCGCCACTCGGGGATATGCAGCGTGGACACAAGTTGTCCGTCGGTAGACATTGGTCCACCGCAACCGACCCCGCATGCCACGACATCAGATCTTGTTTGTGCCAACTGGTCGTCGACCAAAGATGCGAGCGTCTCCCAAACACCATGTGCCGGCGTGGGCACCTGAGTACGACTAACGAGATCGCCGTCGACAGTTACTATGCCGACGGCAAGTTTGGTGCCGCCGATGTCAACGGCAAGAAATGCGCTAGGCGCCGCGGGAGAACTTTTCGCGAATATTCTGCGCATTGAGTCGCGACGTTCGAAGTGTGGCCGCAATATCTTGGATACCGGCCTTGCCGATCGCCCGCAACTGCCGCTCAATGACGAGCACAAAAAAAAGCATGCCGAGGAAACCAACGAATGCAAGCATGTAGTGAATCTGCAGTAGGGCCACTGTGGCGACAAGCGAAATCAAAATTCCGAGTATCGCCCAACGAACCTTCCGTGCCGAGTGGCGGTACAAGCCCGAGGGCGAAACGGCCTGAGCAAATCGTTGATCGGTCTCGAGTTGCTCCTCGATCTGTCGAAGTATTCGTTGTTCGTTATCGGACAATGCCACGTGGACTCCTCTTTGGCTCCATTCTCGCATGAATTGACCACTGGGACAACGCAGGCACATTGACAATAGTGTGACCATCGGCAAAGATTGGCTTACGGTGAGACGTCCGCTTCGAACCCCCGCGATCGGACTCGGAGTTGCATTCTTTGCGAGTATTGGCCTACTCGGCACTCTCCTTGGGAGCACAGCAGATTCGACAGCCACATTTGTCGTTCATTTCAGCAATGACGCGCAAGTGACACGAGACGGAATCGGTGGGCTCGGTCTCGTTGTATCAGCGACGACGTTGGTGTGGTTGGTGATGTCGATGCGCGAAGCAGTCTCCGACCCATTACAAAAGTCTCGTCGCGATCTGGCCACCGCCTTCGGATTGATCTCGGCCGCCGGACTATTAGCGGCGGCTGGGCTATTACTCACCGTGCCATTCACCACGGCTCTTGGTGCGATAACGGGCGATGAGGGCATAGAAACCAGCGTCCGGTCGGGTATCGCTCAAGCCGGAGCCGTGACTTTGTTCGTCGCCGTCATCCCGCTGGCAATCGCCGTGGTATTAATTGGAAAAATTGGGAGGAGCACAGGATTTCTGCCACGTTGGGTCTCGGTGACGGCGTGGGTGACCGCCGTCTTTCTGTTTCTTGGATGGTCGGTTGGACTGCTGTTGCCATTTGGACTGTGGGCGATCGCGCTCGGACTTTCGTGGAAGCAGCCGGAGCCGGCCACAACTTCTAACTAACGTCGTTCTCACCTTTATGCGGGGGCCGCGACGGTCCCCATGGCGAAGAACCCGGTTCAAGATCGGAATGTAAGGTGCTCGCCGGGCGAATGGCGCGTGACCCAAATCGCTCCCGAATCTCATCAATCGCCGACGTTGCATCTCTCCACACCGCGTCCAAATCCGCCGCCTCGTGTGCGTTTGCCCCTTCATCGAAAAGGCTGGACTGAGCAGCTGGCTCGGAAAAGTTGCGAGTCGAAAACCCGACCAAACGCACCCCAGCGTGCACATCGATATCGTCCAGCGACGAATCGATCAACCGAAGCATTGCTTGTGCCGACGACAACGGAGAAGTCGATGTTCGCGATCTTGTTATCACGCGGAAATTACTGAATTTCAATTTTAAGGTGCAGGTTCGCGGCGATAGGCCATCGGCGCGACATCGTCTGGCTACAGCATCGGCAAGTCGCACGAGATGACTTCGAATTTCCTCGCGAGTGTAAATGTCGGCACTGAAAGTTTCTTCGTGACCGATTGATTTTGCTTCGCTGCTGGCAACAACGGCTCGATCATCTTGTCCATTGGCAAGCTCGTGCAAGTGTTGGCCGTTGGCCTGACCGACAATGGTCTGCAGCGTTCGGATGTCGAAGTGTGCCATATCGCCAACGGTGGAAATACCCAGGCGCTGCAATTTGCCAAGAGTTATCGGGCCAACCCCCCACAACGCTTCAACCTTGAGAGGGTGCAGGAATGTAAGTTCGTCGCCGGGGAGAACTTCGACCACCCCTCTACCCGGCTCCACTGCGTCGGCGGTCGGGCGAGGTTTGGCCTCTTTAGATGCAAGCTTGGCAATAAATTTGCTTGCCGCAACGCCAACACTGCACTCCAATTGCGTTTCATCCCGGACCCGACGGCGAATGTCGTGGGCGATCTCGACACCGCTACCAAACAGCCTGAGTGCACCCGTCACATCTAGAAATGCCTCGTCGAGGGACAGACCCTCGACAAGCGGGGTGTATTCGGTGAAAACATCGAACACCTGCGAACTGACTTCGGCGTAGAGGCCCTGGTCCCCCGGCAGAAATACGGCATGTGGACATCGACGCTTGGCCTGAGCCGACGACATTGCCGAAAATATTCCAAATCGCCGAGCTTCGTACGATGCGGCCGCGACAACTCCGCGAGCCCCACTGCCGCCGACAACGACCGGCTTGCCTTTCAGTTCAGGATGCCGACGCAATTCGACCCCAACATAGAACATGTCCATATCCACGTGAAGGATCGTGCGCATTAGGTGGAACGATACTGACCTCTACGATGGTGCCGTGTCATCTTCTCCCGGTGCCAACCGTCAGCTTTCTGCACTGCCTTCACCGATCGCCCGCATCGTCGCATTCGCGGCGATTCTCGTCGCCGGAATCGCCGGCGCATTGATCGGTTCGGCGATGACCGATTTACAGTGCAGCGGAAATTGTGATGTCCCGATCGGAATCGGATTACTGATTGGGTCACTGGTTGGATCAATCGGCATGAGCATAATCACGGTGTTGGTATTGCGGGCAGTTGGTGAGTGGCGAGAGCTCGCCGATGATCAACCAAATCAATCATGACCGCGACGGATCTCTCGCTCGGACTCGAACTGCTCGAAGCGGCCTCGACTCTTGCACGTCGGGCCGGAATAATGGCATTGATCGGTCGCCGCGGAGGTCTATCCGAAGTCGAATCGAAGTCGTCGATAACCGATATGGTCACCGAGTTTGATCGTGCCTCCGAATTGCTCGTGTGCGAGGGATTATTGCGATCGCGGCCGGACGACACCATTGTCGGAGAGGAAGGGGCATCGCACACTGGATCAAGTGGCATCACCTGGTTTATCGACCCCATCGATGGCACCACCAACTTTCTCTATTCGCTCCCAAATTGGTCGGTCTCGATCGGCGCCACCGATGAGCATGGAGCGCTTGTCGGCGCCGTGTACATCCCTGCAATCGACGAGATGTTCACCGCGGTGCGTGGCGGCGGGGCCAAATTAAATGACTCGCCGATTCATTGCACCACAACCTCCGATTTGTCGCGCGCTCTGGTCGGAACCGGATTCAGTTACTCGGCGGCGCGACGAACCATCCAGTCCCAACGCGTCTCCAGGATGATTCACCTCGTTCGAGATGTTCGTCGATTCGGCGCGGCCTCAATCGACCTCTGCTATGTGGCGTGCGGCCGACTAGACGCATACTTCGAAGAAAATCTCGCCCCATGGGACATCGTCGCAGGCGAATTGATCGCCCGCGAGGCCGGCTGTCGAAGCGGCAATTTCGCCGGTCAAGAGGTGACCGCGGCGCAGGTGCTGGTCTCTGCTCCCGCCCTCTTTGATGAACTGGTGACGCTGATCACCGCATCGAGCACTACCGGTGGGCAAGAATAACGCGATGGGCACGCGAGTGTTGACCGTCGAAGACGACGAACGAATTCGCGCCTCGGTAAAACTCGCCCTCGAGGACGAGGGTTGGATCGTCGACGAGGCTTCCAGCGGCGAGGAAGCGCTCGTACTTTTCAATCGAGTTCCAGCCGACGTCGTGCTCATCGACATCATGCTGCCCGGCATCGACGGGTTCGAACTTTGTCGAAGCATTCGACAGTCAAGCGATGTACCAATTGTTATGGTCACCGCCCGAGTCGATACCCATGATGTTGTCGCGGGACTGGAGGCTGGCGCTGACGATTACATGACCAAACCTTTTGCACCTAAGGAGCTGTCGGCGCGAATCAGAGCGCTGCTCCGTCGCGTTCGGCCATCTGCACCGGGGCACTCGCGGTTGACATTCGGAAATCTGGAAATTATTCCTGATGAAGGCAAGGTCTTGCTCGACAAGCGTGAGGCACAACTCACCAAGACCGAGTTTCGCCTGTTGTGCGAACTGGCCCACGACCCGGGAGGCGTGTTTAGCCGTGAGGTATTGCTCGACAAGGTGTGGGGATACGGATACTTTGGCGACGGTCGATTGGTCGATGTGCATATCAGGCGCTTGCGTATGAAGGTCGAGACAGATCCCGCGAATCCGCAGCATGTGATGACCGTGCGTGGACTCGGCTACCGACTTCAGCCGTGACGCGAAGGCCCTGGCGGCGACTTCCAAGTATCGGGCTTCGTAATCGCATTCTGATTACGTTTGGTGCCGGCGCACTCATTTTGTCGGTAATCCTCGCGTTCACAACATATGGCATCACAAAGTCAAATCTTGTGAAGCAACGGGAAACGGCAAGCATCACTCAGGCATACATCAACGCGCGTCGGGTGCAGCGCGACCTGATCCTCGATCCAACGAAGGTCAGCGAAACTCTCGCCCAAATCGATTCACCCGAGCGCCTGCTGTTGTTTCGCAATGTTTGGGGCACGACGAGCCCTCTCTTCGGACCAAATCAGATTCCACCGTCGTTGCAAAGCCGGGTGATCGAAGATCTTGTGGCGAGTCGAATGATCATTAACTACCGCGGCTCGAGCGCACTCATCGTCGGAATTCCATTGCCTCAAATTCAGGCTTCCTATTTTGAACTCAACAGCCTGTCCGAAGTCTCAAGCGCCCTGCAAAGCGTTCGACTTGCCCTGGTGTTGTCGACCATCATCACCACGATTGTCGGAATTGGACTCGGCGCATTCGCGTCGCGACGCGTGGTGCGACCTCTCGCCAGTGCCGCGCTTGCGGCACGAGCAATTGCCGACGGCCGATTAGATACTCGCCTAGGCCAAACCGATGACCCGGATCTGCAAGTCCTGACGAACGCGTTCAACGACATGGTCGTTGCGCTTCAACAACGCGTTGAACGAGATGCTCGGTTCACTTCTGATGTGAGCCACGAACTTCGTTCCCCGCTGATGACGCTGTCGGCCTCGGCGGAGGTCATGCTTGCCCGGCGAGACGAGATGCCGGAGCGATCAAGAGTTGCCCTTGACCTACTTGTCGGAGACGTGATCCGCTTTCAGGGTCTTGTCGAGGATCTGTTAGAAATTTCCCGGTTTGACGCTGGCGCCATTCGATTGCTCAAGGAAAATCTCGTTCTCAGCGAATTCGTTCACCAAGCGGTGTCGGTCAGCAGCCTTCCCAATACCGAAATATATTGTGCCACCAATTTGCAGCAAGTGATCATTCGCGGAGATCGTCGTCGGCTCGCCAGGGTGATGGCAAATCTCATCGATAATGCCCGGCTGCACAGTGGTGGAAAGGCGAGCATTGTCATTTCGCACGCCGACCCACAGGATGATCTAGACGAATTACCGGACAAGGTTTGGATAATCGTGCAAGATGACGGGGAGGGCTTGATCGAAGGCGAACTCGAACTCATCTTTGAACGCTTTTCGCGCGGTGGTGCAGCCGGAAAGCGCAGCGGTTCGGAAGGTGCTGGATTGGGACTCGCCCTTGCCAGAGAACACGTCACTTTGCACGGAGGTCGGGTGTGGGCAGAACACAGGAGCGACGGAATCACCGGTTCGCGATTCATTGTCGAACTCCCGGTGGAATCGGCTTCGAGAGAGACAACTGCATGAGCCCGCGACTTTCGACTCGGCAACTTCGTCGTGTTCGACGCATCGCCGTCACGATCCTGTCATGCATTTCCCTTGGCGCCTGTGGAATATCGCCGGATTTTCGCCCACGCGACATCGACCCCGAAAAGCAAGAACTCCTCCTGCCGTCGATTACTCCGATTACGACTTCTGAAAGCACCAACCCCTAGGCGACTAGATTTTCCTGCCATGGGTGTCGTCGTGGCCATAGATGCAGGAACGACCGGGGTTCGCTCTCGTGCCGTATTTACAGACGATCGTCCGTCGATCTCGTCGTATCGAGAATTCACACAGTTCTATCCTCAACCAGGGTGGGTGGAACACGACGCAGCGGAAATCTGGTCGGCAGTGGCGGAGACTCTGCGAGATGTTATCGGCCAGGTAAACGAGCCGATTACAGCCATTGGTATTACCAATCAAAGAGAAACGATCGTTGCCTGGAACCGTCGCACCGGTATTCCATATCATCGCGCGATCGTGTGGCAAGACCGTCGCACAGCACAACGTTGTGAGCAACTGGCCGAGCTATTGCCAATGATTCGAGACAGAACAGGTTTGATGCCGGATCCATACTTTTCGGGGTCAAAGGCGGAGTGGCTACTCGAATCTGGCGGGGTTCCGAACAACAATGAATTGGCGCTCGGCACAATTGACTCGTGGATTATTTGGAACCTGACTGCCGGAGAACGCTTCGTCACTGATGCTTCAAATGCATCGCGAACCATGCTTTTTGATATTCGCACGCTGCAATGGGACGACGAGCTGTGCAATGTCTTCAAGGTGACGCCGAGCGCGCTTCCCACTGTCGTAT
>CAYGOJ010000039.1:0-12552 GCA_964351545.1 uncultured Acidimicrobium sp. | reverse complement strand
GTCAAGCGCTTGGCCAAGGAACGCGACGCGGTGATTCTTGCGCACAATTATCAGGTCCCCGAGATTCAAGACGTGGCCGATCACGTTGGCGACTCGCTCGGACTCTCGCGAGTTGCCGCCACCGTAGAGGCTTCGACGATCGTCTTTTGCGGTGTCCATTTCATGGCCGAAACGGCAAAGATTCTCAGTTACGACAAGACCGTGATCATTCCAGACGCCAACGCCGGATGTTCGCTGGCCGACACGATCAACGCCGACCAACTGCGGGCATGGAAGGCCGAACATCCGGGTGCGGTGGTTGTCAGTTATGTGAATACAACCGCGGCGGTGAAGGCCGAAACAGATATCTGCTGCACGTCGTCGAATGCCGTCGATGTGGTGCAATCGATACCGGCCGACACGGAGGTTCTGTTTTGCCCCGATCAGTTTCTTGGTGCGCATGTGCAGCGACTTACGGGGCGAACCAACATGCACATTTGGATGGGCGAATGTCACGTTCATGCCGGAATAAACGGAGCCGATCTCAAGGCGATGGTGGCCGCCGAACCGGAGGCCGAGCTATTCATTCACCCAGAGTGTGGTTGTGCGACATCGGCGATGTACCTGGCCAGCAGTGGCGTGGTTCCCGCCGAGCGAACGAAAATTCTTTCGACCTCGGGGATGATCGTGGCGGCCCAAGAGACAACCGCGAAAAAAGTTTTGGTGGCCACGGAAACGGGAATGTTGTATCAACTGCGCAAGGCGAACCCACTCGTCATCTTTGAACCGGTGAACCGAGCCGCGGTGTGCAAGTACATGAAAATGATTACCCCGGAGAAGCTTCTCCGCTCGTTGCGCGATGGCAAGGATGTGGTTGATGTGCCTCGCGAGATTGCTGATCGCGCACGATTGTCGGTCGAGCGGATGATCGCCATCGGAACACCTTCGCGAACTTCCGAATAGGGAAATAGCTTGACCACAACTTTGAGTCGCACCGAGTCACACGTCGTTGCCCTGCCGTCGCGCTTGGCGACACCGGAAGTTTCCTGGCGGCGCGATGTCGATGTCGTGGTGTTGGGTTCTGGGGCGGCTGGATTGGCCGCTGCGCTGGCCGCCCGCCCGGTGCGCAATGTGTTGCTAATCACAAAGGACTCGCTCGATGCGGGAAGCACTGCCTGGGCCCAGGGCGGCTTGGCGGCGGTGCTCGATCCGGCCGACACTTTTGCCGAACATGTGCGCGACACGCTCGAAGCGGGTGCCGGTTTGTGCGACGCGTGGGCCGTCGAGTCGCTTGTTCGTGATGCGCCGATGGCAATCGACTATCTAGAAAAGCTTGGCGCTGCATTCGATCCAGGAGTCGACGGCAATCACGCACTCACTCGCGAGGGTGGACACTCGCGTTCGCGAATCGTGCACTCCGGCGGCGATCAGTCGGGCGCCGAGATTCAACGGACTCTGGATGAAAACGCGATCAATGCCGGCGTCGATGTATTGGAACATGCATTTGCCCTCGACTTGGAATTTGGTGCCGTCGAAGAAGGAACTCGACGACAGATAGCCGGGGTACGTGTGGCGCTGTTGAATCTTGATGGAACCGTCAGGAGTGTCGGTTTGATTACCGCCCGCGCCGTGGTGATTGCGACCGGTGGATACGGCCAAGTGTTTGCATCCACATCGAATCCCGCAGCGGTAACCGGAGACGGACATGCCCTCGCGCTGCGCGCAGGTTTGTGTCTGCGCGACTTGGAGTTTGTTCAGTTTCACCCCACCGTGTTGTGGCAGGACGCGACATCGACGAGTCAGCAGATGCTGATCAGTGAGGCGGTGCGCGGAGAGGGCGCGATTCTCTACGACGCCGCCGGGGA
Organism: uncultured Acidimicrobium sp.; assembly: GCA_964351545.1. Classification (GTDB taxonomy): domain Bacteria; phylum Actinomycetota; class Acidimicrobiia; order Acidimicrobiales; family Ilumatobacteraceae; genus UBA3006. The sequence goes on along the minus strand of CAYGOJ010000039.1, from coordinate 10,708 downwards.
GCGAATTATGCGAGGCGTGCATCCGCAGGAAGATCTGGCTCCGCGCGACGTCGTGGCAGCGGCGATCAGCGCCCGCATGGCGGAGGCGCCTGCCGGAATCGACGATCACGTGTATCTGGATGCCGCGCCGATCGGGGCGCGCTTCACCGAGCGCTTTCCGTTCATCACCAAGGCGTGCAACGCAATCGGGATCGATCCACTCACCCAACGAATTCCGGTTGCGCCGGCGGCGCACTACACCTGCGGGGGAGTCTCATCGAATCTGGACGGCACGACCGAAGTTGATGGGCTGTATGCCGTCGGCGAGGTCGCCTACACGGGGGTACACGGCGCAAACCGACTGGCTTCGAACAGTTTGACCGAGAGCCTTGTGGTCGGAACTCGAGTCGGTCGCAACCTGGCCTGGCAACTTCCGCCGCGGGTCGAGCCCGACTCGCAGCAGAGTGACCCAACATTAAGTAGTGGATTGCTGGATGACTCGTTGAGGGCCGCCGTGCGCACCACGATGTCGCGCCACGTCGGAGTCTTACGCAGCCCCGAAGGTTTGCAACATGCAATCGATGATCTCGATGTGATTGCCGAAAAGATTGATTCCCGCGTGCCCGCAACCCGGCGAAATTTTGAGGCCACGAATATTCTCACCGTGGCAACCGCCGCTGCGATGTCTGCATTGGTGCGAACGGAGAGCCGCGGCTGTCACCGCCGAACCGATATCACCCAGGCTCGAGCCGAATGGGTGTGCCATCTGGGGGTGTCGATGCTCGCAGGTGAAATTACGATCAGCGGAATTCCACAAGGCGCATAGACACGACAATGCAATACAACTCGTTGTCTACTGAAGTCGTCGCGCGGTTGGAATCGGTTGCACTGGATGTCGATGTGGTGCGTCGGGTCATTGCCATGGGGTTGGATGAGGATTTGGCCACCGGTCCCGACGTGACGACTCTGGCAACGGTTCCGCTCGATCAGCGCAGTATCGGCAGTTTGGCTACTCGGTCGGCGGGTTGCATCGCCGGGCTCGACATCGCTGCCGCGGTTTTCGACATGGTGTGCGCACCGGGCACAGTGAAGTTCACGTCGCTCGTGGCAGACGGCGTTCGGGTGACCGCGGGTGACGAGTTGGCGACCGTCGAGGCGCCCACGAGCGGCTTGCTCACCGCAGAGCGCACCGCGCTAAATATTTTGTGCCACCTATCGGGCGTGGCAAGCGCAACTTCGATGTGGGTCGACGCACTCGACGGAACAACCGCTTCGGTGCGCGACACTCGCAAGACGACACCAGGATTGCGGATGCTCGAAAAGTACGCGGTGCGCTGTGGAGGCGGAGTCAACCACAGAATGTCGCTTTCGGATGCTGCGCTAGTCAAGGACAATCACATTGTGGCGGCCGGTGGCGTGGCCGAGGCGTTTGCTGCGGTGCGCAAACTGGCACACGACATCGGCATCGAAATCGAGGTCGACTCGCTCGAACAGTTGCGTGAGGCACTCGATGCCGGGGCCGAACTGGTATTGCTCGACAACATGACACCTGAACTGATGCGTCAGGCAGTTCAGATTGCCAAGGAGCACATGGCACGCACCAGCAAACTTGTGCTGTTGGAGGCCAGCGGAGGGATCACTCTGGCGTCGGCCAAGACTGTGGCTCAGACCGGTGTGAACTTCATTTCGGTCGGCGCGCTAACGCATTCGGCCCCGGTGCTAGATATTGGTTTGGATCTGCAGTCGATCATGTAAGCGAGCGCGCATACACACTCGAGCACGCCTCGAGCAGTATTGGCACGAATTGATCGCGAGCCAGATACACGGCATTGTGATCGGCCTCAATTTCGTACACCTGCACATTTTGCAACTGGCGATACAGACGACGTTGACGTTCGGGCGGAACCACCGTGTCTTGAGTAGTCACAATTACAGAAGTCGGCACATCGATGTCGCCCAGCCATTGGCGAGAGTTGAATCCACCGATGGCTCGCCCAGCTGCCAGAATGTGGCGCCAGTCGTGACTGGCCATTTGCTCGAGGGCCCACGGGTCGAATCCATCGCTCTTGCGCTGCAGATAAATCTGATCCGTTAGCCAGTCGGTGGCTTGACTTGGCGTGACACGGGCCAACGCCATCAGCCCACTCAGCCCGAGAAAACTCAGTCGCTCCTCGCGCGAGGAAGAAAAATATCCGGCCGTCGAGCACAACACGAGACCACGCACGCGGGTCTGGTGTCGATGCCACATCAATTGGGCGATGATTCCCCCCATCGAGTATCCGACGGGAATGAAAGTGTGAATTCCGAGCACGTTGGCAATTGCCGCCACGTCATCGGCGCAATCTTCTAAACGAAAGAGCCTCTTGTGCCTAATTCCGCGACCGTGGCCGCGAAGGTCGGGGGCGATGATCCGGAAGTGTTCGCTCAAGGCATCGAAGCACGTAAACCAATTGAGGTCGGCGGTTGCGGTCCAACCGTGCAACAGCATCAGCACGGGTGCACCAGGGGGGCCCTCGACCTCGCGGATGAATGTGCGACCTCGACCCGGAAGGTCTAGAAAATATCCGCGCGGCAAAACGGGGGTCTTGGCTGAATCATTCATCGTTTTCACGGTGTGTGCGTATCAATAACTTTCACTTTTAACTTGCCGGTGGGTGCCTGATACGAAACGGTTGCGCCTTTTTTCGCGCCAAGTAGCGCGGACCCAAGTGGGGAACTTGGGCTCATCACACTCACGCCAGCATCCGCCGGTCGCTCCTCGACATGGCCGATCAGAAATCGTTCGGAATCGCTTTCGCCGTCGTATTGCACGGTGACAATTGCGCCTAGACCGACCACTCCGTCGGGTGCCAAAGCCACGATCTCGGCGTCTTCAAGTATCGATTCGAGCTGTCGAATCCGGCCCTCCATGTGGCCCTGTTCGTCCTTGGCGGCGTGGTAGTCGCCATTTTCCTTGAGGTCGCCCAATTCGCGAGCGCGCTCGATCTTCTCGGCGACCTCAATCCGTCCACGCGTGGTGAGATCACGGAGTTCGCTGGTGAGTCGCTGATGCGTCATCGCCGATAATTGGTGAGTGGCCATCAATAAAAGGTTATCGGCGGCGATGTCGGCGAATGTGTCAACCGACGACGGCTCGTAGCCTGTATGACTGTGACAAGTTCATCGACGATTTCACACGCGCATCGAATTGCGGTGATCGGTGGAGACGGGATTGGGCCGGAAGTTATCGCCGAGGCGGTCAAAGTTGTGCAATCAACCGGTGTCAACATCGAGTTCACCGATTTTGATCTGGGCGGTGCTCGTTATCTGCGCGATGGTGAAGTGCTCTCGGATACCACCTTGCAAATGCTGCGTGGATTCGATGCAATTTTGCTCGGCGCAGTTGGCACACCGGAGGTTCCACCCGGAGTTATCGAGCGCGGGCTGTTGTTGAAACTGCGATTCGAACTCGATCTGTACATCAACCAGCGACCGTTCGTCGGGGTTGGTCCAGGGCAGAGCGTGCCACATGATTTTATTGTCATTCGCGAGAACACCGAAGGCGCCTATTCCGGCGAGGGTGGGGTATTGCGCAGGGGAACCCCGGATGAGGTGGCAACTCAGGGCAGTGTGAATACCGCACACGGGGTCGAGCGTTGTGTTCGCTATGCATTTGAGTTGGCATTGCAGCGCCCACGAAAACATCTCACTCTGGTGCATAAAACAAATGTGCTCACGTTTGCCGGCGACTTGTGGCAGCGGACGTTCGATCGAGTCGCGATCGAGTTCCCGGAGGTGACGACCGCATACAACCATGTCGATGCGGCATGTATCTATTTCGTGCAGGACCCACATCGCTACGACGTGATCGTCACCGACAATTTGTTCGGTGACATACTCACCGACCTAGGCGGCGCAGTGAGTGGCGGAATTGGCATGGCGTCGTCTGCCAACCTCAACCCGGCACGCACCGGTCCATCAATGTTCGAGCCGGTACACGGCTCGGCGCCCGACATCGTCGGAACAGGCAAGGCAAACCCGATAGCAGCCATACTTTCGGCTGCGCACATGCTCGATTTTCTCGGTGAGAACTCCGCCGCCGACCGAATTCGATGGGCTTGTGAGTCGCCGGTCTCGGGAAGTACCGTCGAAATCGGTGCACAAATTGCAACAAGACTTGCCGAATAGTTGCGATAGTTTGTATTCATGCCAATAGAGACCACACCGAAAATTTGGATGAATGGCACCCTCGTCGATTGGGATAAGGCCCAGGTGCATGTGCTCACTCATACTTTGCATTACGGCACGGGAGTATTTGAAGGTATCCGCGCTTATGAAACACCCAAGGGCACGGCGGTATTTCGACTCACCGACCACATCAAGCGATTCTTCAACTCTGCCCACATCATGGGAATGGAAGTGCCGTACACGCCGGATGAAATAGTCACAGCGGTCAAAAAGACCGTCGCATCGACCGGACTGACGTCGTGTTACATTCGCCCACTTGCGTACTACGGCTACGGCGAGATGGGTCTCAACACGTTGCCGTGCACGGTTGACGTGGCGATTGCCTGTTGGCCATGGGGCGCATACCTAGGCGACGATGCCGCGAGCAGGGGTGCGCGGTTGAAAGTTTCATCGTGGACTCGTCACGATCACAACACGATGCCGCCGGCGTCAAAGACGGTTGGCAACTATGTCAATTCATCGCTTGCCAAGGTCGAGGCGTTGAAGGCAGGATACGACGAGGCGGTGATGTTGTCACCGAGCGGTTTGATCGCCGAGTGTTCTGGCCAAAATCTGTTTTGTGTGCGAAACGGAGTGATCATTACTCCGCCCACCTCATCGGGAGCACTCGAAGGCATCACCCAGACAAGCGTGTCCAAAATTGCCACCGATTTGGGCTTTGACCTGCGGGTCGCCGATCTCTCACGCAGCGATCTGTATATCGCCGACGAAATTTTCATCTGCGGTACGGCGGCCGAAGTTCTCGCCGTGAGTTCTGTCGACGATCGCGAGGTTCCGTGCCCGGGCCCGATGACCAAGTTAATTGCGGAGACATTTGCCATGGCAGTGCGCGGGCAAGACGCCCGCTATGCCGACTGGCTCGAACTCGCGGTGTAAGGGCAAGCCCACGACTTATCCCCAGTTTCGTCCACAGATTGTCCCCAACTCGGTAGGGATCCTGTGGATTTGTGCCTAGTTATGCACAATTTCGGAGGTCTTCGGCGTTGCCATTGGGCCAACTAGGCGTGACAATGGAACCAGTGAGCATCATCATTATTACCTAGGTGTAAGTCGTCGAGACTTACACCCGAGCCGCCCACCGGGCGGCTTTTTTATTTCCCGGAATTGAGAAGTAGATGGCAACAAGCGACAACGCGGTCGAAGTCTTTGACACGACATTGCGCGACGGCATGCAGGTGGAGGGCGTGTCGGCGAGCGTGCACGACAAGTTACGAATTGCCGAACAGCTTGACTCGCTTGGGGTCCATTTCATAGAGGGTGGATGGCCGGGCGCCAATCCCAAGGACATCGAATTTTTTGCAAGGGCCAAAAGCGAACTCGTGCTCAGCACCTCGACTCTTGTGGCCTTTGGTTCCACTCGTCGCCCACTTGGCAAGGTGGACGACGATGCGACGCTGCGTAATTTGATCGACGCTCAAACATCGACTGTGTGCATTGTTGCTAAGGCGTCGGATTATCACGTCGAACACGCCCTGCAAACAACGCTCGCCGAAGGGGTGGCGATGGTCGTCGATTCGGTGCGCTATCTCACCAATCACGATCGACGGGTGATGGTCGACATGGAACATTTCTTTGACGGCTACAAGAGCAACGCAGAATATTCGCTGCGCGTTCTGGAAGCCGCGGTGATGGCGGGGGCGACTCATCTTGTTCTGTGCGATACCAATGGCGGATCACTTCCCGACGAGGTGCGAAAAATTGTCGCCGAAGTGAAAACTCATGTCGGCAACGACGCAATCATTGGCATTCACTGTCATGACGACACCGGTTGTGCGGTTGCCAATTCGCTGGCCGCGGTACAGAGCGGTGCCCGACACGTGCAGGGAACGCTCAACGGGCTTGGCGAGCGCACCGGCAACACCAATCTCACCACGGTGATCCCGAACCTGCAGCTGAAGATGGGTTACTCCTGCCTTCCCGCCGGCCGACTCGAGCGTTTGACCGCGGTCAGTCATCATGTCGCCGAAGTGTTGAATCGTCCGCTCAATCCGCAGGCTCCGTACGTCGGGGTCTCGGCGTTTGCGCACAAGGCCGGTCTACATGTGTCGGCAATTGCCAGGGCAAAGGATGCCTACGAACATGTTCAACCCGAACTCGTCGGTAACGGAACCAGATTTGTTGTTTCCGAGATGGCCGGCAAGGCAACCATCGCGATGAAGGCACAGGAACTTGGGCTGCCGATGGATGGCCCCGCGGTGAATCAGGTAATCGATGACCTCAAGCGTTTGGAACACGAGGGTTACCACTTCGAAGCCGCCGATGCGTCGCTCGAGTTGCTGATGCGCCGGGCCACCGGCTGGGAACAGAATTTCTTCAGGGTCGAGTCGATGCGAGTGATTACTGATGAGTCGGCCAATGGTGATTTCACGACGGAAGCAACGGTAAAGGCATGGGTTGGCGACAAGCGCGAGGTGTGCACGGCGGAAGGAAACGGTCCCGTTAATGCGATCGACACGGCGTTGCGGGCGGCCCTGAGCGAGAGCTTTCCGCAACTGGCGCGCATTCATCTCACCGACTACAAGGTGCGGATTCTCGATTCGGCCTCGGCCACCGGGGCGGTCACTCGCGTGTTGATCGATGCCACCGACGGCGATCGCAGTTGGACAACTATCGGTGTTTCGCCAAACATCATCGAAGCATCGTGGAACGCCCTCGAAGAGTCTCTGGTGTTCGGATTGCTACACACGACCAACAACTAGGCTTGCTGGGCTATGGCGATTCCAAAATTTACGCCGACGGATCCAACCGACGAGCCGCAGGTGTACGAATCACCGAATTTTGTTCCCCTGCCGTGGAAATTGGATCGTAAAGCCGAAATTGTCGGTCGGCAGCCGAAGGGAAATGGTTTGGGTAATCCCGGCCCGGATCAGGGCTATGTGCTTACGTTGGCCGCCCGCGTGCGCGAGCGAATTCGGGTGCAGCCCGGCGAATCGGTTGACGATGTCATCGCCGGGTCGATCACGATTGCGCTTCGACGCGCGTCTCAGTTCGGTCGAGCACCGGTGATGGAAGACATCATGATTGCGCTGACAATTTGGGGGTGGTTTCTCGACAATCCGCCGCTCGATCTTCTTAGCACCAGGCGAAAAATATTTGTCGGGCTCGGAAATACCGTGCATCACTATGCAGAGTCACGTGCGGTTGCCGACATGGTGCCGGAAACAACTTTCCGATTGTCGCTAGACAAACTGACTTCTTCGATGCCGATGTCGTGGCGCGCGCTCACCGGCGCGGTAAGTTCACACTAGAAAGCGTATTTTTCGAGGTCGGCAAGCGAGACAAACTCGAGAGACAGCACATGCGTCGCGCGCAAGTTGACTAATGGTGCCTGACCGGCCTCGAACGCTTCCTGCCACCGCGGAGCACACAGGCACCAGTGATCTCCTGCTTTCAAGCCGGCGAATCCGTATTCTGGCATCGGCGTGCTGAGGTCGTTGCCGACCGATTTTGAATAGGCAAGAAATTTTTCGCTCATCACCGCACAGACAGTGTGGATTCCGACGTCGTCGCCGCTCGTTTCGCAACAGCCGGTGCGGAAGAACCCCGTCATCGGGGAAGTGCAACATGTTTCGAGCATTTCGCCATAGACATTGGTTTGATTGCCAAACTCCATAGAGGTAGTCGCCCGCTACACGCTGACGCCGACGAGGCGGCCGATGATGTAGGTAACGCCGGTGGCCAACAGCAAGATGCCCACCTGCCGAGCCGCGGTGACAATCACGTTCCGACCGGCAAAGCGTCCGATCGCAGCGCCGACGACCGCCGAGGCGCAAACGCCAATGACAATTGAGGTGAGTCTGGCCGAGTCGCCACCACCGAAGAACCATGGAATCACCGGCAGCATCGCACCGGCGAGGAAACTGATGAGCGAAAGCATCCCGATAAATAGGGGATTGGGCAATTTGGAAGGATCCAAGCCGAACTCTTCCCGAGCGTGAACGAATACCGCGTTTCTTGGGTTGAGCATTACCTCGGCCGCGCCGGCCCTGGCCTGGGTTCTGGTCATGCCATGACTTTCATAAATAGTGGCGAGTTCGGCGGTTTCCGCCGCCGTGTTGTGTTCGAGCTCGCCCAGTTCAAGTTTTAGTTCCCGTCGCACCAGGTCATTTTGGGCGCTGATCGAGACCCACTCACCTGTGGCCATGCTCACCGCACCCGCAACGGCCGCGGCTAGCCCGGCGAGTCGCACAACTGACGTGTCGACTCCACTGGAGGCAAAACCGATAATCAGCGAAACATTGGATACGAGCCCGTCGCTGAAGCCAAACACGCTGGCCCGCGCGGTGCCACCGCCGAGTGCAATGTGTGCTGGATGATCGTGTGACTCACTGCTTCGCCCGTTCATATGCAACACGATAGTGGCGCACCACCGATGGGAACGCTCAGATAGTCTGAGCCTGACATGGCTGCACTCACTCCGCGGTATCGCTTCGCGCCATCGCCAACCGGGTTTTTTCACGTCGGCGGAGCACGCACGGCGCTCTACAACTGGCTCTTGGCATTGCAAAACGACGGCGTGTTCGTTTTACGCGTCGAGGATACTGATGAGTCGCGCAATCATCCTCAATGGACTCAAGGGATCATCGATGCACTTGCATGGATCGGCATCGACAGCAACGATCCGCACTTCGAAGGTCCGTATTTTCAGTCATCGTTTGCCGCGCAGCATGTAGCCGCCGCCGAGGCAATCTTTGCCGCCGGTCACGGCTACTACTGCGACTTGACGACCGACCAGATTCAGGAGCGAGCCAAGCTCAAAGGGCTAAACGGTTACGACGGCTACTCGCGAGATCGCGGGCTCGGACCCGGGCCGGGACATGTGTTGCGTTTCAAGGTGCCGACCGGGCACACGATCGTGCACGACTTGGTGCGCGGCGACGTGGATTTTGCCAACGACACGATCGAGGATTTTGTGCTGCTACGAAGCAATGGATCGCCGGTGTTCCTGCTTGCCAACGTGGTGGACGACATTGCGATGGAGATTACACACGTAGTGCGAGCCGAGGAACATCTGCCGAATACGCCCAAGCAACAGATGTTGTGGAACGCGTTGGGTTCGCCACCGCCGGTATGGGCACATGTTCCAGTGTTGGTCAACGAACAGCGCAAGAAATTATCCAAGCGTCGCGACAAGGTGGCCGTCGAGCAATATCGCGAGGAGGGAATTTTGCCACAGGCGATGGTCAACTATCTGATGACGCTTGGATGGGCGCCACATGGCGATACCGAGATTGTTCCGTGGTCGCACATCGTTAACGAATTTAAATTGGAAAACGTAAATCACTCTCCTGCTTTCTTCGATGTCAAGAAGTTGGCGGCCTTCAACGGTGAGTACATTCGGATGATGTCGCTCGACGTGTTCATCGGAGCGTGTCAGAGCGTGCTGCACTCGACACATGTGCCTTGGTCGCCAGAAAACTTTAAATTCGAGGTGTTCAGCGCGATGGCGCCGCTCGTCCAGACTCGGGTCGCCGCACTCTCGGAAGTTCCGGCACTGGTGGATTTTCTGTTTATGGCGGAACCACCAATCGACGAGGCGGCATTCACCAAGTCGTTTGGCGCCGATTGGGCGCTCCCCACCCTGATCGAGATTGCCAAACGATATGAAAGCTGTGAATGGGCGGCGGAGGTGTTGAAGACCGAGGTCGAAGCGGTCGGAGCGCAGCACGATGTCAAGTTGGGAAAGTTGCAGGGGCCGCTGCGAATCGCGATAACCGGACGAAGCGTCGGCACGCCGCTATTTGAACCAATCGAATTGTTGGGTCGCACAGAATCGCTTCGCCGAATCCACTCGGCGGTGCAGCGCGCCAGTCGATAGGTCGAATTGGTGAAGCGACTGTTGCGATTGATCGCCGCGGCGATCGTTGGAGCGGTGTTGTATTTCGGGTTCAACCTGTGGCAGGTGTGGGCCGTCGGGCGCAGCGACGAGGCGCGATCGGTTGACGCCATAGTCGTTCTTGGAGCGGCCCAGTACGACGGGCGACCTTCGCCGCAACTGGTGGCGCGGCTTGATCACGCGATCGAATTATGGAACGACGGCCGCTCCCATCTGATCATCGTTACCGGCGGCAAGCAACAGGCTGACCGATTTACGGAAGCGGGGTCGGCGGCTAAATATCTCGAAGAGTACGGAATTCCCACTGCGGCAATCGCGCTGGAAAACGCGGGGAGCACTACCCGCGAGTCGTTAATAGGAGTAAGTGAAATTCTTGACGCCAAGGGGATGACATCCCTGCTCATTGTTACCGATCCGTATCACTCGTTGCGGGCCCGCTTGATCGCCCAAGATCTAGATCTGCAGGCGTATGTTTCGCCGACACGAACTAGTCCGGTGCAGGGTAGTGAAAATCTCAGACGTCATCTGCGCGAGGCGGGTGGCGTGGTCATCAGTAACGTGATCGGATTTGCCCAACTGGAAAGATTCACTCGCTAGCCTTGTGGTGTCTAGCTGGGGAGTGGTGTAACTGGCAACACAGCAGATTCTGGTTCTGTTATTCAGGGT
>CAYGOJ010000038.1:0-12781 GCA_964351545.1 uncultured Acidimicrobium sp. | reverse complement strand
GCATACAGCGCCTTTGGAACGCCCGGAGGGAACAGCACCGACCTGAAATACCCGATGAACCCTTGGTGCTTGATTCCTTGCGCGTTGTACACGACCCACACCATGATCGCAAGAAACGCCGGAATAGCCATTCGCGCGGTGGCCGGCATCTGAATAATCGGAATAATTCCGGGAACATTGCAGAGATAAATAAATACAAATAGCGTCAGCAGAAATGGTGTCCAAGGCAAACCTTCGCGACCCATCGTCTCCATGATGATGTTCTTTTCCACAAATTCGACCATCACCTCGGCGAGATTGCGCGCACCCTTTGGAGCCTTACGCGCCTCGGCGCGGGCCGCGATGAGGAACAGTGAGATTCCAATTACCGCCGCCAAGATGGAAATGAGAACAACCTTGTTGATGCCAGGGACAACATCTTTCCAACGGAGAATTTGATTGATCGGCGGAAACTCAAATGCAAACACGGTGTTGGTCGTCCTACGTGGTGAGTGATTGATCAGTGGATTGTGAAGATGGCGGTTTAAGTCCAGGGTAAGCAAGTGACAGTGAAACATACCGAAGTTCCCAGAACAGCAAACCAAGGTGCGCCACGATGATAGTGAGTCCAAGCGGCAGAAGTTCGATCCATGACGCTTGTCTCACCGCAAAGACCGCGATGGAAATTATTGCCAAGCGCAACAGATAGCCAAACATCATCGAACCCATCATCACCGCATACGAGATCCTGGCTGTAAAACTCACAAGCATCGCCGCCAGCACGAAGTTACCCAGCACTAACGCCAACCCATATGCAGTTGACCACGCTCCATTAACACCCCAGAAAAGGGCCCCTAGTACAACAAGAACGGGGGCAACCCACAGTCCGCGCTTGACAAGATCGCGCACGATTGCGGCCTCGGGGGCCGGGCCGGTGTCGTGCATAGCGAGCACGGAAACATGCGTCGACTCCTCAGCGTTCGTCACGATTTCACCGACGACGACTTGGCCTCCTGGCCCTGGTGCCCGATCGACCGCTGTTGTCGGTCGAGTTCGAGAAATTTCATCCGATCGTCGTACACATACCACATCCGCGCAAAATTTCCCACGAGCGAAAGCACGACGAGAACAATGGTGAACAAAGGTCGTGTCTGAGCGGCCGAGTCAATTGCTAAACCGATGACCAAAAACACCGCCGTGCTAAGTGCAATGTCGGGCCCGCGACCGAGAGAGTCGTCAGTGCCAGCGGGTCTCTTATTGGGAACTAATACCTTGGGGAGCAATTTCACCGTACGACCTGATGTGACGTGCCGTTCACCCTCATCTTGGGCAATTCGGCTTCTTGTGAATACAAGTACAAACTAGACGGCGCAACGGTCGCATGGCAAACCGTCGAGGTGATTTTGAATTTGACTCAGTTCGGCGCGTCGGTCATGGCGTTCGTGAACTTGTGAATTTTTACCGTCGGTGGTTGGTTACTCGGTTGGCGGTTGCGAATCTCGACTCCAACGGGGGTGCAGCACTGTGAAAAGTGCCAGCACCAGTGCGGCCACCATGAGCGGAACGAAGTTGGTGGATCCCGAATTTAGAGCTGGGTACAACACCACGGCAGACAACAGTCCCGTCCATGCCCACAAGATCACGACCGCACGGCGCGGACCGTGCCCCAAGTCGATCAATCGATGATGAAGGTGTCCGCGATCGGCGGTGGCTATGCCCTGTCGACTCACCGTCCTGCGCAGGATCGCAAAGAGCACATCGACGATCGGTACGCCGAGCACCAAGAGTGGAATGAACAGAGGTGCCAGAAAGAAATATGTCTGGCCAGCAAACGCTTGAGAGGCTGGATCGGCGCGGCCCCCGACGACGCTGGTAGATGTAGCCATCAGCAGCCCAAGCAAGAGTGCGCCGCTGTCACCCATGAAGATACGAGCGGGGTTGAAATTAAACGGAAGAAATCCGACACAGATACCAAGGGTGATAATTGCAATCAGCGGACCTATGTTTGGCTCGGAAAGTAGGCCCAAGTCGCCGAGGTGTTTGCTGTAAACGAAAAACGATCCGGATGCAATTGCAACAATTCCTGCCGCCAACCCGTCAAGTCCGTCGATCAAATTAATCGCCTGGGTCATTCCGAGCAGCCATAAAACGGTGAACAACGGAATCCAGTCGTTCGACAACACAAACACGTCTAGGAATGGGACGCGAAAGTAAAACATTGTGACGCCTGACCAAACGAGAACGAGGGCCGAGGCAACGACTCCGGTCACCTTCATGGGTGCGGAAACTTCTTGGATATCATCCACAAATCCGAGTACGAAAATCACCGTGGCGGCGACCACGACGCCAAGAATCTCCGAGTTATTATCGAATAACGGTGCAAATCTTCCCATCCGACCGGCCAGCGCAATTGCGGAAATTAACCCGATGAAAAAAGCGATTCCTCCAACGTCGGGTGTCGGCACCGGATGCGACCGACGCGCGTCGGGTTGAGCCATCCAATTTCGACGGCGAGCGACAAAGGCAACGATGGGAGTACTGACGGCAGTGGTGACGGCGGCGCACCCACCCACTATGAGGTAACCACCTAGATCAATCACGTTGAAATCGATATTACGTCGTTACCGTCAGTCGCTCGGTGGCCCTTACGGATACAAGGGAAACTTGACACATAGCGCCGCCACCTTGGCCCGAACATCGGAAACAAACGTCGCGTCGGCTCGATTGCGCAAAGTGGTTGCAATGAACTCGGCAATAATCGGCATCTCAGACAGCCCCATGCCTTGGGTTGTCACCGCCGGAGTACCGATGCGAACACCCGATGTTACAAACGGACTTCGCGGATCATTTGGAATGTTGTTTTTGTTCAGAGTGATTCCCGCCCGGTCCAGAACTAACTGCGCCTCTTTCCCGGTGAGATCGGGATCAAATGGGCGCAAGTCAACAACCATCATGTGCGTATCGGTGCCACCGGATACCAAGCGAAATCCTTGCTTGACCATGGCCCCGGCGAGGGCAGATGCATTGGCCACGATCTGTTTGGCGTAGTCACGAAAACCTGGCTGTAGTGCCTCGTGGAATGCGACTGCCTTTGCTGCAATGACATGTTCGAGAGGACCACCCTGACTTCCCGGAAACACCGCCTTGTCGATGGCGGTGGCATGTGACTGTGAGCTGAGTATGCACCCGCCGCGAGGACCGCGAAGAGTCTTATGGGTAGTGAAAGTTACGACATCGGCAAATGGCATGGGATTGGGATGAACACCCGCGGCCACAAGCCCGGCTATGTGCGCAATGTCGAACATCATCAAGGCTCCAACTTCGTCGGCAATTGCCTTGAAGGGCTCCGGCTCGATACGACGCGGATATGACGTTGTGCCGGCCACAATCATTTTCGGTCTGTGCTTTTTGGCAAGGCTACGAACCTCATCAAAGTCAATTCGCTCGTCGGTGCCGCTTACCCGATATGACTCAAAGTTGTAAAGGATGCCACTTGCATTCACCGGCGAACCGTGCGTGAGGTGGCCACCGTGAGCGAGGCTAAGTCCCAGCACGGTGTCCCCCGGTGACAGCAGCCCGAGATATACCGCCATGTTTGCGCTAGCGCCGGAGTGTGGCTGGACATTGGCATGATCGGCGCCAAAGAGTTGTTTCACGCGATCGATCGCCAGCGCTTCGATTTCATCGATTACTTCGTTTCCGCCGTAATAGCGCTTGTGTGGGTATCCCTCGGAATACTTGTTGGTGAGAACTGAACCGGTGGCTGCCATCACGTCCGGCGAGGCGAAATTTTCGCTGGCAATCAATTGAAGACCCGATGTCTGACGAACTCGCTCGCGGTCGATCAGATCAAATACAACCTTGTCGCGTTGAATTTCGGATGGCCATGACATCAGATAGACCTTTCCTGATCTTCGATTTCAGTCAATTGCGCGACCCTGCGCTCGTGTCGACCACCATCAAACGGCGTGCTCAAAAATACCCGAAGTATTTCTTCGCCCAAGTCAAACGACACCACTCGACCACCCATCGATAAGACATTGGCGTCATTATGCGAGCGTGCCAATCCCGCCAGATTCACATCGTTGCACAGCGCGGCCCGAACCCCTCGAACCTTGTTTGCGGCTATCTGTTCACCTTGACCGCTCCCACCTAGCACTACTCCGAAGTCGGCCTTTCCGTCGCGGACGTCGCGAGCGACTGCGGCACATATCGGCGGATAGTCGACACTCTCCACTGAGTTTGTGCCGTGATCGATGACAATATGGCCTTCGCGTCCCAACATCTCGATGAGATGCCGCTTTAGTGCAAATCCGGCATGATCGGCGCCAATTGCAATGCGTAACGACACTCCCGTATCAATTGTTGGAATGGACATCGCCCACGAGCATAGGTCCGACACAGGTTTGAGCACATAATGTTGGCTGATATGACTGTTGATCCGCGCACACCGGTTCTGGTTGGTCAAGGACAAGTTCTCCAGCACATCGAAGACCTACATGCGGCGCTGGATCCAATTCAACTAATGGCTCGGGCGGTGAGTCGCGCAGCGATCGACTCGGCCATAACTCAGATTCCGAATCCCGATGCGATTTTCGCGGTTCGATCGATCTCAAGCAAGCATGCCAACCCGGCTCAGGGAGTCGCTGACTTGCTAGGCGTCTCGCCTCGACGATGCGGAACCACGCCTAATGGCGGCAACATGCCACAGACGCTCGTGAACATAGCGGCACGCGAGATTCAAGCCGGCCGCATGGACATGGCGATTCTGGTCGGCGGCGAGGCCACCCGAACTCGCAACCGCGCACGACGAAACAATGTCACGCTTGCCTGGCCAATGGCCGAAAGCAATGTGTCTGCTCCCGAACTGATCGGTGAGGATTTGGCTTTAAATCACGAGATTGAGCTCAACCTGAAAATAGTGTTGCCGATTCAGATCTACCCAATGTTTGAAACCGCGTTGCGCGCCGCCAGTCATCGTTCGGTTGACGAACACCAACGCCACATCGGTGAGTTGTGGTCGCGCTTTAGTTCCGTCGCGGCTTCCAATCCTCACGCATGGACCCAACACGAGTACTCGCCGAGTGAAATTACCTCACCAAGCAAAAGCAATCGAGCAATCGGCTTTCCATACACGAAGATGATGAACTCGAATAATGACGTGGATATGGCTGCTGCATTAATCATCTGCTCGGTCGGACGGGCACGATCGCTTGGCATTCCAAGTGATCGGTGGATTTTTCCGCAATCTGGAACCGATTGCCACGAGCACAACTACATTTCGCATCGCGATGCATTTTCGGAAACTCCGGCAGTCAGACTCGGTGGCGTGCTCGCTTTGCAACTTGCCAAAAAGAGTCTCGGTGACATCGGCATAATCGACCTGTATTCGTGCTTTCCCTCTGCCGTTCAACTCGGAGCACAATCTCTAGGAATACCGTTGACCCAGCAACTCACTTGCACCGGTGGTTTGTCATTTGCTGGAGGTCCGTGGAATAACTATGTCATGCATGCGATCGCCACGACGATGATCGAACTACGTGAACGCGCGGACGAGACCGCGCTCGTATGGGCAAATGGCGGATACGCGACCAAGCATGCGTTTGGTATTTACGCCACGACGCCACCCCACGAAGGCTTTCGCCATGACTCACCTCAAGGGCAAATCGATGCACTTCCCCGTCGTGGCGTTGCAACTCCGACCGAGGCCAAAGGTCCGGCGACTATCGAGTCATATTCTGTGATGCACGATCGCGATGGCTCGCCCGAGTCATTGTGCGCATCGACCCTGCTCGCCGATGGACGACGGGCATGGGCGACCTCTCGCGAAGTCGATCTCGTCTCTGCAATGACTCACGGAGAATGGGTTGGAAGATCGGCGATTCTCGATGGACAGGGAACACTACGCATCCAGGAATTGACTGAGCAATAGCGACAGATGGTCACCGACACGTTTCCTCGCCAATTCGCACGCACGCAGCGACTCACTCTTGGCGAACCCCGCAATGTGATGGTCTCGGCCGATGGTAATCGGGTCATTTTTTTACGGTCTGCACATGGATCCGACTCGGTCAATTCGCTGTGGGTCCTCAATGTCGGCACCGGCGCAGAGAGTTGTGTTGCAGATCCTCGACTCATGCGGTTAGACGGCGACGATTCTGTGGCGGAGCGCTCGCGGCGCGAAAGGGTGCGCGAATACGCCAGCGGCATCGTCGGTTTTTCGTGCGACTCTGATGCCCGTCACGCAGTTTTTACCATTGGGGGTCGCCTATTTATTGCCGACCTCACATCATTCGAATTGCGACAAATTCTCATCACGGCAGTCGAAGATTCAGTCACGAGCGTTAGCGCTATTTTTGATCCACGACTAAGCCCCGACGGCAAACATGTTGGCTATGTTCGCGATGGATCGCTGTGTGTGTGCAATCTCGATGGACGAGAGACCATTGTCGCTTGCGAGCCTGACCCCGATATCACTTGGGGACAGGCCGAATTTGTCGCCGCAGAGGAAATGGGAAGGCAGCGCGGATATTGGTGGTCTCCCGACAGCACGATGATTGCGGCATGTCGAGTTGACGTTTCCGAGGTTGGCACCGCATGGATAGGTGATGCCTCGCACCCGACAGCGACGCCGCGTGAACATCGCTACCCGTTCGCCGGCACGGCAAATGCGCGTGTCGAGCTCCACATCTTCGATCTCACCGCCGGGACTGTGCAGGTCAAGTGGAACCAGCCCGAGTTTCCGTATCTCAATTCGGTGCACTGGAATAAGTCCGGGCTTGTTGTGGCCACACAATCTCGAGATCAGAGACGCGTTCAGATGCATTTGGTAGATCCGTCAACGGGCGCGCTGACTTTGCGGCACGAAGAATCAGATGACAAATGGGTTGAACTCGTCGCTGGAGTTCCTGTGATGCTCCAGGGTGACCGGGTTTTGCATTGCGGTGAACGAGACAATGCACGCGCCCTATGTATAAACGGCCGGGCAATTACAGACTCCGCCATTCAGGTTCGATCCGTGTCCTACGACTCCGGTGAACTAGCCATAATTACCTTTAATCCGCTCGATGATCCCACGGTTGTTCAGCTCGCGCGAGTCGATCTGGGCAGCGGCGCGATTGAGCATCTCACCGATCAAACCGGTGTACATGGAGGGACGATCGGAGGTAACACGGTTGTGGTCCGTCGCGCAACCCTGCTCGACTCGCGTGCCACAACATTTGTGCGAGGCGGTCCAACCCTGTTGTCGCATGCGGAAATTCCGCTTGTTCAGCCAAATGTTTCTCTGCATCGCATTGGACCAAATGCAATCGCCACCGCAATCATTCTTCCGACCGATCGCACCGACAAAGCTCTTCCCGTGCTGTTCGATCCCTATGGTGGTCCGCACGCTCAGCGTGTGGTCGCCGCCCAGAGCGCCTACTTAACTCCCCAATGGTTTGCCAATCAAGGTTTTTGCGTGGTCATTGCGGATGGCCGAGGCACACCGGGCCGAGGCACGCTATGGGAACGAAGCATCAGCGGCGATCTGGCAACCGCGATACTTGCCGACCAATTGGAGGTGCTTAAAGAATTGCCTCGCCTCGTTGACAATGTCGATCTCTCCAGGGTTGGAATCAGGGGTTGGAGTTTCGGCGGATACCTCGCGGCATTGGCGGTATTGCGCAACCCCGAGCACTTTCATGCGGCGGTGGCCGGGGCACCCGTCACGAACTGGCGTCTCTACGACACCCATTACACCGAGCGCTACCTCGGTCATCCGGACCAACACCCAAATAATTACGACGACTCGTCGTTAGTAATGTCGGCGGATAAGTTGCGTCGTCCTCTCTTACTCATTCATGGTTTAGCCGACGACAATGTGTTTGCGGCCCACACTCTGCAATTATCGAGTGCGCTGCTTGCCCATGGTCGGGACCACGAAGTCCTGCCCCTCAGCGGTGTGACACACATGGCGTCGCAAGAGGTTGTGGCCGAAAATCTCTTGCTGCATCAACTCGACTTCCTCAAGCGGGCCCTCGCAATTTAGAGTTACTTGCGGCCGACCGCGATGCGAGGGCGTCCCGTCAAATCATTGATTACTTTCACCTCGGAATAGCCCGCGCGAACAAAGAGGTCAAGCGCCTCTTCTCCCTGTCGATATCCAATTTCGCAGACGAGCCACCCCCCGCTCGAAAGCCATCCAGGAGCAATGCCAATGATTTCACTTAGTGCGTTCAAGCCGTCCGGTCCCGAATACAGGGCGATGTGTGGTTCATATTTTTGCACCACGGTCTCAACTTCTGGGTCACCATCCGCGATGTAAGGAGGGTTGCAGACGATCAAATCAATCGCGCCGCACAACGATTCCGGTAACGCCTCAAACCAACTTCCTTGCAGTACACGGACATGTTCGGCGGCGCGACCTATCCCTGACAGATTTGCCCTCGCCACGTCGAGTGCGTCTTGCGAGACATCGGTGAGCCAAACTTTGGCCGTACCGAACCCAAGTTCACTTGCAATCGACAGCCCAATGACGCCACTTCCTGTTCCAAGGTCGACGATGGTTAGCGGATTGGACCGATTCCGTCGAAATTGGCGAGCCAATCCGAGTGCGACCTCGACCACTTGCTCGGTTTCAGATCTCGGAATGAGAACTCGCGAATCGACCATCACATCGAGATGCCGAAATGCCCAGCTTCGCATGACATATTGCAATGGTTCACCCCGTAGCCGGCGAGTCAACATTTCGTGAACATTCTGCGCCATTGTCACGCTGACGTGATCGTTAAGGATAAGCAGAAACTCGTCTCGGTCACGACCGCTTGCGAGTTCGCAAATCCATCGCGCCTCTTGTGGGCCAGTGAGTTGAGCCTCTACTTGTGCAAGCAACTCGCCCCACGTGATCGGATCATTTAGTGTCACCGATTTGGCTCAGTCGTTGCTGGCATCCGCCAACTGCTCGATTTGGTACTGAGCAGTGAGTGCATCTATGACCGGGTCGAGGTTTCCGGCAAGAACATCTTGCAGCTGATACAGAGTGAAGCCGATTCGGTGATCGGTAATTCGATTCTCCTTGAAGTTGTATGTGCGAATCTTTTCGCCGCGGCCACCCTTGCCGACCTGAGCTTTGCGCTCAGCTGATGCCTTTTCGGCAATCGCTTCGTCGCGCAATTTCAGCAGTCGCGAACGAAGCACCACCATCGCTCGCATGCGATTTTGCAACTGACTTCTCTCGTCTTGCATTGCCACGACCACGCCGGTTGGACGGTGGGTAATTCGAACCGCGGAGTCTGTGGTATTCACTCCCTGACCTCCCGGGCCACTGGCCCGATACACATCGATCTGCAAATCCTTTTCATCGATCTGCAAATCCACTTCCTCGGCTTCGGGTAGCACCATCACAGTTGCCGACGAGGTGTGAATGCGACCTTGGCTCTCGGTAATTGGCACTCGCTGAACACGGTGCGGGCCACCCTCGAATCGCATCCGCTTCCATGCCGATTCTCCTTTAAACAACAACACGGCTTGATTGACACCCCCCATCGGCGAATTGTCCAACGACAGAACCTCAACCGTCCAACCTTGGCGAGTGGAATAGGCCTTGTACATGTTGAGAAGATCATGCGCAAACAGATTTGCTTCTTCCCCGCCTTCTGCTCCACGAATTTCGACGATGATATTTTTGCCATCGTTTGGGTCGGTTGGCAGAAGCAATACCTTTAGCCGGTCTTGCAACTCGGAAAGCCTGGCTTGAGCGGTTTCCAATTCAGCTTCGAGCTGCTCACGCTCGATACCTTTCGCGCCTTCCAACAGTTCGCGAGCGGCTTGCGCGTTGCCTTCGGTGACCTGATATTCACGAATGCACTCGACGAGTGGGGTCTGCTGCTTATATCGACGTGAAGCATCTCGCAACTTGGCCTGATCGCCAAGAACTTCTGGACTTGCCAAACTTATTTCCAAATCTCGGTAGTCGGTCTCTATCTGCGCAAGTCGCTCAAGCACGAGGATCAGACTACGCCGCGATCAGCGACGAAATTCATTGACTTCCACGAATCTCGCCGGATGGTGCAACGAATTTGCCAACAATTTCATCGATGGAAATACATTGCTCGGTGCCACTGCCAAGACAAGATCTGCCCCGGGCACAAGTGCGAGTCGGGCATCGGCGGCAAATGGAACAAGGTCTGGATCGACGATTGCGCTGCAGACAACTACGAGCGCGGAATTTTCAGAGTCGTCCAAGGCAACGCACGGCACGGACTCCTTTAGATTCGCACGCGCAAAGGGTGGTTCGGCGCGAGCCAGGTGATGAGCGCCCACCAATTGCGGGTCGGCAATGAGAACCTCACGAAAGTATCTTTCGGCCGCTAATCGATTGAGCGGGTGGGCTTTGGAATCCGCCTGTCGAAAACGTGAAACCGACAGCACAACTTTGGTCAATGACTCGACTGTCGAGGAGATTCCGTTGACCATTTGAAACAGCTCACGATCGTGAACCCCAACTCCAATTTCAAGTCGAGCACCCAATTCCGACTGGGGGTCGTCGATCACTCGGCAAACCTCGAGCCCCAGTACTTCACCGCCAAGAACTCCGTGCTCGCAGACAACGGTTGCACCTGCCTGTTCGATGATTGACAGGTACTTCAAGTGGTGACAAGGTACATCCACACGGGGCTCGATTGGGGCCGGCGTCGCGGCAACTAAATCATTGCCTGTTGCCGACCAAACCCGAATATCGAGGGCAAATAACTGAGCCCGTCGGGCAATTTCCGACGCATCTGACTCGACAATTACATTCACCGATTCCAGGTGATGCTTGTTCATCCACAGCAGCGCCGGACCGAGTCCTCGTCGAGGAGTCTGTAACACGAGGACCCATCCGCTTGTTCCGACAATGGCAGCGGAACCGAGCGTGAAGTCAACCTCGGTAATCTGACTAATTTGACCAGCCTGTTGCGATTGATGCTGTGCGACAAGAGTCTTTAGTCGCAGGTACGCGAGGCGCGTGTCGAAGTCAGTTGCCACCCAAGTTAGGCCGTTGGCTGCTTGGCGATTTCTGCGAGAAATTCATCGTTGTTCTTGAAGGTCTTCAATCGATCAATGAGTAGTTCAAGACCTGGGGCAGCGTTGCCGTCGGCTGCCAAGCCACTCAACACTCGACGAAGCTTCCAGACCATCTGCAATTGCTTGCGATCAAACAATAATTCTTCGTGTCGGGTGCTCGATGCATCAACGTCGAAGGCCGGATAAATTCGGCGCTCGGCAATTTTGCGGTCGAGTCGAATTTCCATGTTTCCAGTTCCCTTAAATTCCTCGAAGATTGCATCGTCCATTCGACTGTTGGTTTCAACCAGTGCCGTAGCGAGAATCGTCAAGCTCCCACCTTCTTCTATGTTGCGCGCCGCCCCGAAGAATTTCTTCGGCGGATACAGGGCCCCAGCGTCGATGCCGCCTGACATGACTCGCCCCGTCGCCGGGGCGGCCAAGTTGTAGGCACGCGACAATCGTGTGATCCCATCCAAGATGATGACTACGTCCTCGCCCATCTCCACCAACCGCTTGGCCTTCTCGATGCACAATTCGGCAATTTGAGTGTGCTCTTCGGACGGGCGGTCGAATGTAGAGGCGATAACTTCACCCTTTACGGTACGACGCATGTCGGTGACTTCTTCGGGTCGCTCATCGATCAGCAAGACGATGAGTTTTACCTCTGGGTGATTGCGTTCAATTGAGGTAGCAATCGTTTTCATCACGGTGGTCTTGCCTGCCTTCGGAGGCGACACGATAATTCCACGCTGGCCCTTGCCGATTGGCGAGATCAGGTCGATAATCCGGGCCGTCATATTATTTGGATCGGCTGGATTTTCGAGTATCAGTTTTGAATCCGGAAACAATGGGGTCAAATCTTCGAACCGGGGACGAGTCTTCATCTTTTCGACTTCGATGCCGTTGATTGTTGCGACATCTAGCATCGCTGGATTCTTCTCATTGCGGGCTGGTGGCTTCGAAGTCCCCGTGACATGATCGCCCTTGCGCAGGTTGTACTGCCGAGTTAGCCGCACCGAAACATACGAATCATCCGGACTCGATAGATATCCATTTACTCTCAAAAAACCGTAACCTTCGTCGCGCAGGTCGAGGTAGCCAGATACGGCCACCGGTTCTGTGCTCACTGGCTCATTGCTCTCGTAGTTATTCGTCGAATCTTGGGTTTCGTAGCGGTCACTTCCCTGCGGACCGTCATCGCGTGGCGACTTGCCGCGACGGCGACGGCGACGGCGGTTGCTGCGATCCCCGTCATCATTTGAATTACCGGGACGCTGGAATCCGCCTGGACGCTGACCGTCTCGACGTGGATTTCGGTGTGAATTTCGGGACGATGACTCACTTAGTCGACGAGCATCGGGCGCTATTGGAGTTCCTTCGTGCTCGGCCAATTCGATCTCCCATTCCGCAAGTGCCTCGCCGTTGGATCCAAGTGCGCGCGATCCAGCGGTCGGAGTCGCTACCGCAGGGTTCGAAGGCGGACTGGCAACCATTGCTTTGGGCTCTACGTCTGCTGTCTTCGTCTGCTCCAGGATCATGTCCACGAGATCGGCTTTCTTGGCACGCGCCGCGGACTTCACGCCCAATGCGGTGGCAATTGCCACCAACTGATCGCGATCCTTTTCGACGAGTGCGGATTGTTCAAGGGCTCCAGAAGCCACAGGTCCTTCTTTCACGGGTTTTCGCCACGAGTGCGTTTCCCCATTCGACCGCTGTGCGGAACGCGAAACTAAGCGTCGCTTACTGCGGGGTTCAACTCAGGAATCTGAGTTGT
>CAYGOJ010000037.1:0-13065 GCA_964351545.1 uncultured Acidimicrobium sp. | reverse complement strand
GCACCGTTCCGTCTTCGCCCATCGGACCATGTAACAACGGCAGCACGACGGTTTTTTCGTCGGTACGGGTCTGTTCAATGATTGGCGTAATCGAGGTCGGTTCTCCATCGGCCACCAAGCGTTCTGGTAGCGCCAATACGCCGGCAGCAATCGACTTCATGGCTTCAGTAGCGAGCACCCACTTTCCCGTTCGAGTAATTCCAACGGTGGTGATTCGGTACCGACTGGGATCGAGTGCTCGAAGGACATGCGCGGCGGTGACGCAACTGACATCATGTTCCGCCGATTCGCCACCGAAGAGAACAATGACGTGATCTCGTTGTTCACCAACCACATTCATTGAAAAACACGGTACTAGATGATGTGCGTATATAGGTCTAGGTAGTGTCGGTGTATGCGTTTTATGGCCACCGAAGTTGCGCGTGCAACGGGTGGAGAATTGATAGGACAAAATGCACACCTCGCCGGCGCCTCCTTTGACTCACGAACTATTCGGCCGGGGCAATTATTCGTGCCGATCTCCGCAGACAGGGACGGCCATGACTTCATCGAACATGCTCTACAGGTTGGTGCCGGTGCATATCTAACAACCAGAGAATTTCAAGGTCGTACCGCAGTCGCTGTGCCCGACACGCTTGGCGCGCTGCTGCAGTTGGGGGAATGGGCCCGAAACAAATTGGACGGCCAACTTGAGAATCGGGTTGTTGCAATTACGGGTTCGGTGGGCAAGACATCGACAAAGGATTTCGTCGCCGCCGCGCTTGGGTCACAGTTTCGACTGAGCGCAAATGAGCGCTCATTTAATAATGATCAGGGTCTGCCAATTACAATTTTAAATTCGCCCGACGATGTTCAATGTCTAGTCCTGGAAATGGGTATGCGCGGGTTTGGCGAGATTCGGCGTTTGTGCGACATCGCCCGACCTGTGATCGGTGTGGTCACAAGTGTCGGCGAAACACACACCGAGCGCGTCGGCGACATTGAGGGTGTCGCCAGGGCAAAATCCGAGTTGCCCGAGTCGCTTGACTCTGACGGCACCGCCGTGCTCTGCGCCGACGATTGGAGAGTGTTGGCAATGGCCGGCAACACGCGTGCCTCGGTGCTTACCTATGGCAATGCGCCTCGGGCAGATGTGCGCATCGAATCGGTGAGTTTGGATGACCTCGGTCGATCCACCACTCGGCTCAATACGCCATGGGGAAGATGCGAATATTCGCTCACAACTCTAGGCAAACATATGGCCCTCAACGCGGCCGCGGCGATTGCCGTAACGGGCGCGATTGGCGCCGATATCCACATTGCGGCGCTCGGTTTGGCAACCGCGTCGATGACACCGCGACGGATGCAGCTGCACACGCTCAATTCAGGCGCGCTCGTTATTGACGACACGTATAACGCCAGCCCATCTTCGATGGAGGCTGCATTTGCAACACTTGGTCAGATCTCCGCCCGCCGTCGAATTGCCGTTTTGGGTCCGATGGCCGAACTGGCACAGCCAGAGGCCGATCACTCCCGAATTGCTCGGTTGGCTCGGGAGCAGTCGATGCAGATTATTGCCGTGGACACCGCGCTGTACGGGGTGCCGCATCGCAGCATCGACGAGGCGCTTATGGAACTTGGCGAAATTGGCGAGGGCGACGTGGTTGTCGTCAAGGGTTCGCGAATTTGTCGGCTAGAGCGGCTCGTTGATCGCCTCGTGAGCAATACGTAGTTTCTCGCGGGCGTCGAGACCAGCGATATTGCACCACCATGCCAGAAGGACCGCCCATGCGGCCCCCATAAACAGGAGCCACTGAGAACCGTGGGCATCAATCAACGGTCCGAACAGCAAATTTCCAAGCGGCACGGTTCCACCGAATGCCATAAACCATAGGGCCATGATTCGTCCACGAATTTCCGGTTCCAACCTGCTCTGGACGATTGTCATCATCGAGGTCGTGGTGAAGAAGTACGAAAACCCAAGTATGAAGCCAAATATGAATGCCGGCAATGGCGATCGTGAAAACCCGAATGCAAGCATGCTGACGGCAACCCCAAGAAATCCAAAACGAATAAGGGTTCGCTTGTCGAGCCCAACACATACGGTGCCAATGGCAAGTCCGCCAAGGCAGGCGCCAAAGCCCCAAGTCGCATACAGCCATTTGTACTGAACACCGCTCTCGTCGATTCCGAAGTTCAGTCGGGCAACCGCAGGAAACAGTCCGACATAGGGAAGCGACAGAAGTGAAAATGAAGCCAAGGTAAGCAACAATCGTCGAATCACGATTCTCTGTCGGGCAATTTCGAGTCCGCGCGTGAAGCGTCGCCAACCTTGCGTTGAGTCTTTGGCAATTACGGGAATATGCACGCTGAGTAATGCGCCAATCACGAACAAATATGTTGCCGAATTCATGAAGAAAAATTGCGCCGTGGAAACCCCCCACTGGGAAAGCAACGCGACGATGATCGGTCCAATTACTCGCGAGCCATTGATCACCGTGGAATTCAACGAGATGGCGCCAGCGATATCTTCATGTCGAACCATTGATGGAAGAACTGCAGACCAGGCGGGTGCATTGAGCGCATTGCCGACCCCCACCCCAAGTGCCGCACAAAAAAGCATCAATACCGACGGGGTGCCGAGTGCCAGTACCGCCAGTAGCGCAGAAAAGAGAAGTTGCATCGACTGCATCGAGATCAGCCACGTTCGACGGTCGAAGCGGTCGGCAATCACACCTGCGGGAATCGAAAGCACGAGCAACGGACCAAGTTGGGCAAAGATGAGTAACGCCACGAGAGATGCTCGTCCCGTTCGATGGTAGATGTAGGCGGGGAGTACCACATTTTGCATCCAGGTGCCGATGTTGGACAGAAACGATCCGTACCACATGTAGCGAAAGTCGCGCACGGCCAATGCCGCGCGGGCGCTACCGGGTCGATGCTGCCTAGGCGCGTCCTCGACGGGAGTTGAACTGGTATCGGTCACAAGTTGAGAATGCGCATTTCGTTGGTCGAGTTAGATAAGAATGGCGAGAGGTGAATCAATTCAACTTTACAACCGGGGCAAGTGCATCAACGGGTTCGACGATGTCGTCAAGTGTCACACCGAACCCGAGTTGTCATTCGCCGCGCGGCATTTTTTCACAATGCCCGTTATGTGAATCGGCGCTCGTTCCCGAACATGCTCATTATCGATGTCGGTCGTGCGGCTGGCGTGATTCGTGTTGCGACTGAGACCGAGTAGCGGTCTTAGTTTGCGAGCGCGACTAAAGGCGAAACATATTTAGCCGTCAAACCCGTCGCCACCGCCTCATTTGTGATCTGACCGTTAACGGTGTTTACGCCGTGAGCAATCGCGGCGTTGCCCGAGGAGGCGGCCAGCGTACCGAGCTTGGCAATCGTCATTTGATAGGGAAGTGTGGCGTTGGTCAGCGCGTAGGTGCTCGTGTGTGGAACGGCGCCGGGCATGTTGCCGACGGCATAATGCAAGACGCCGTGTAATTCATACACCGGCTCGGCATGGGTGGTTTCGTGAGTTGTTTCAATGCAGCCACCCTGATCGACGGCGACATCTACGACAACTGCGCCCCTCTTCATTGATTGGACCATGTCTTGAGTAACGACAACTGGCGCGCGAGCACCGGCGATCAGCACAGCTCCAATCACAAGGTCCGCCTCGGCAACGAATCGTTCGATCGCACCACGATTGGAGGCAATAGTCGTGATTCGACCTTTGAGAATCTGGTCTAGATAACGCAACCTGTCCAAGTTTTTGTCGAGGACAAAGACTTCGGCCTCCATACCACCGGCGATCCATGCAGAATTCCATCCGACGTTTCCCGCGCCGATCACCACCACGCGTGCCGGTCGAACACCGGGCGCGCCACCCATGAGTACCCCACGTCCACCGTGCGGGCGCTCCAGAAAATATGCACCGGCCTGAGTGGCAAGCCGGCCAGCAATTTCGCTCATCGGGGCGAGTAGCGGCAGCGACGAGTCATCCAGTTGGACCGTTTCATAGGCGATCGCCGTGGTTTTTGCACGAAGCAAGGCGTCGGCGACATCCGGATAAGCAGCCAGATGGAGGTACGTAAAGAGTGTGAGATCTTGGCGTAGGAAACCAAACTCTTCGGCCTTAGGTTCCTTCACTTTCACCACCATTGATTGGCTCCAGGCATCGGCCGCGGTGGGAACTATCGTCGCCCCGGCGGCGCGATAGTCGGCATCGGAAATAGACGCCGCATCACCGGCCTGGGTTTCGACAAAGACTTCGGTTCCGAGGCGTTCAAATTCTCGGACACCATCGGGAGTGAGCGAAACTCGTCCTTCCGATGCTTTGATTTCCTTGGGAACACCAATTGTTCGAATCGCCGGAGCGCCATTGCTCATGGTCTATTTATAGCGCATCGGCCGCGGCTAAACCTATTAGGAGTGTTGCCGTCGTTGGAATCGGCGGGAGTCGAATGGTTAGTGTTGTTCCATGAAATCATTCAGAAATTTTATCAACGGTGAGTATTCGGATGCCGCGGATGGTGGAACGACACCACTCATCGATCCGGTTACAGGCAAGCAATATGCCACGGCCTCACTTTCTGGTCGAGCCGACATTGACTCGGCGATGCGAGCAGCGTCGGCCGCCTTCGATAGTTGGAAGAACACCACGCCATCGCAACGGTCGCTCGCCCTGTATCGCATCGCCGATGCGATGGAGGCCAGAATTGCCGATCTCATCGAAATGGAGATAGAAAATACCGGTAAGCCGCGGGCGGTCACTTACGCAGAAGAGGTGCCGCCGATGCTCGACCAGATTCGTTTCTTTGCGGGTGCGGCGCGAATGTTGGAAGGCAAGAGTGCTGGCGAATACATGGTCAATTTCACTTCGTATACACGTCGTGAACCGATCGGTGTGTGCGCCCAAGTAACGCCTTGGAATTATCCACTAATGATGGCGGCATGGAAATTTGTCCCGGCGATAGCGGCCGGAAATACCGTCGTGCTCAAACCTTCGGACACAACTCCCGCATCAACGACATTGTTGGCCGAAATAGCGGCCGAATTTTTGCCGCCTGGGGTATTCAATGTCATATGCGGTGACCGTGACACCGGACGCGAGATGGTGTTGCACGACACGCCGAGCATGGTCTCGATTACCGGTTCGGTGCGAGCCGGAATGGAAGTTGCGGCGGCGGCGTCCAAATCTCTTAAGCGCGTGCATCTTGAATTGGGTGGGAAGGCGCCCGTAATAGTGTTCGACGATGCCGACATTGTTGCGGTCGCAGAGACAATTGCGATGACCGGCTACTTCAACGCCGGCCAAGACTGCACGGCCGCCACTCGAGTGATCGCCGGACCAGACATCTATCGGGATCTAGTCGATGCGCTTGCCGAACAGGCGGTCAAGACCAAGACCGGATCGCCAGATGAAGATGTGTTGTACGGGCCGTTGAACAGTGACGCGCAAATGTCAAAGGTCAAGGGATTCCTGGATCGCACACCCAATCACGCCAAGGTTGTAACTGGCGGAGCATCCATCAAGCGAGACGGGTTCTTCTTTGAACCAACCGTCGTTGCCGACCTTCGTCAAGATGACGAGATGATTCAAAACGAAATATTCGGACCGGTCATTACTGTTCAGAAATTCGGCGACGAAGCCGAGGCTCTGAAGTGGGCAAATGGGGTTGAATATGCCTTGGCCTCGTCTGTGTGGACTAAAGATCTCGGACGCGCAATGCGGATGACGAAGAATCTCGACTTCGGGTGCGTGTGGGTCAACACCCACATCCCGCTGGTGGCGGAAATGCCTCACGGTGGCTACAAGAAATCTGGCTACGGCAAGGACTTGTCGGCGTATGCACTCGACGATTACACGCGCATCAAGCACGTGATGATTAACTTGCAGAGTTAGTGGGTGTCAACTTCGGGAGTCACTCACGAGCGCGGATCGGTAGAACTGGTCAACGTCACAAAGCGATACGGCGAAGTTGTGGCCGTAGATGCAATCGACCTGCAGGTCAAACCGGGCGAGTTCCTTTCGCTACTAGGACCAAGCGGGTGCGGAAAGACGACGACCCTGCGGCTACTGGCCGGCTTTGAGCAACCGGACGAAGGATTCATACGCATCGGAAACACCTTTGTTCAGGGAGTCCCGCCATACCAGCGGGATGTCAACACAGTGTTTCAGCACTACGCGCTATTCCCGCACATGAATGTCGCGGACAATGTCGCCTACGGACTTCGCCAACGCAAGGTTCCCAAAACTGAAATTGCTTCCAAGGTTGACGAGGCACTGGCAATGGTGAAAATGACAAAAATGGCTTCGAGAAAGCCGTCTCAGTTGTCGGGGGGTCAGCAACAGAGGGTCGCGGTTGCGCGGGCGCTGGTTAATCGGCCGAGCGTTCTGTTGTTGGACGAGCCACTCGGGGCATTGGACCGCAAGTTGCGTGAAGAAATGCAAATTGAACTGAAGTTGCTGCAGTCTCAACTCGGTATCACTTTTATCTTCGTAACTCATGACCAAGAAGAGGCGATGTCGATGTCCAATCGCATTGCGGTGATGCTCGATGGTCACATTGAACAATTGGCAGACCCCGACACCATTTATGAACAACCAACCTCGGCCTTTGTCGCCGGTTTCATTGGACGTAACAACTTCTGGCGCGGCACCATGCGCGGTGGTCAAGTCGAAACTCTAAGCGGAACGTTTGCGCCAATGCGACGAGTTGAGCAACCAACCGAGGGCAGTGAAGCAATCGTGTCCGTGCGACCGGAGATGATTGAAGTGACCGCCCAGCGACCAAATATTTCAGGAGACATGCTGGAAGGTCGGCTCATCAGCATTTCTCATCTTGGTGACGTGCTTCAATATGTTGTCAAGACTCCAAACACAGACCTAATTGTTTTTGTCTCCAGGCATGATGCACCGAAGGTGAGTCAAGGCGACTCGGTGTGGTGCAGTTGGATGCGAGAAGATATGTATTTATTTGGTGCATCGCAATCCACGCTTGTTTTCGCCGAACCGAGTGTGAAATAATGAAAGTCTCATGCGACTGAACCAGCCAACTCGAATCCTCATGTCACGAACCACTGCACAGCGAATTGCCGGTCAGTTGAGTCGCAGGGATTTCTTGGCCGCGGCCGGTGGAAGCGCAGCACTGGCAGCCTTCCTGGCCGCATGCAGCAGCGGCAGTTCCGATTCCGATTCGTCAGGTGACTTCGCCCGCAATCTCAACCTATACACATGGGCCGAATATGACGATCCCGATCTGATTGCATCGTGGGGTGACTTGAACATCACCATCTTCAATTCCAACGAAGAGGCGATTCAGAGACTCGTATCGGCCGGCGGCGTGAGCGGATTCGACATCGTCGTCCCGACCGGTCCGTATATTCCACAAATGGTGAGCGAGGGATTATTGGAGGAGATCGATCTCGATCGAATTCCAAACTTCAGTAATCTTGACGCGCCGTATATTGATCAGGTTTTCGATCCGGGTAATAAATACTCTGTGTGCAAAAACTGGGGCACCACTGGATGGGTGTATGACACAACCATTGTTTCCACCGACATTCAGACATGGGCCGACTTCATCAAAGTTGCCCAGACGGAGGCCAGCGGGCAGACATCGATGATCGATACGCCGCCCAATTTGTGTGGGACTTATTTCTGGGCCAATGGCATTGACTGGAACACCGAAAGTGCAGAGGACTTAGACGCGTGCGAAGAATTTCTGGTCAATGAACTTGCCCAACACATAAAGGCATTCGATAGTTATCCAGGTATCAATCTGACCCAAGGCAATTACGCGCTCTCGCAGGTCTGGAACGGCGACGCCCGGCAAGGGCTCATCTCTGTGGAGGACGCCGGGGATGATCCGACGCGCTACAAGTGGGCGGTCGGTGCACCAGAAACCGAACTGTGGATGGACAATTGGTGCATCGCCAAGGGTGCTTCAAACCTAGATGCCACCTACGACTTCATTAATTTCATTCTCGATCCTGAAAATTCACTTACCGACATTCAGTTCCATGGATTTAACACGGGGCTGAAAGGTATCGAACAAAGTGCGGCAGACATGCCGTACAAAGAAATGGTTTTCTTTACCGACGATGTGGTCGGTCGGATGCGGCCGCAGACTCTCAATAGTTCGCAAGACCGACTAGTTGACATCTACAACAAGACCAAGGCCAAGGCGGGCGCCTAATTTTCGGTGGACACTGACGTCCAGCCTCAACCAAAACGTCGCGGGCGTTTTCGGGCGCCGCGCATGCTTCACGCATTGCCGTCGTGGGTCTGGTACATCGTGTTCTTTGCCGTCCCGGTTGCATTTGTTGTGGTTGCAAGTTTCGGCCGCAAGGTCCCCGGGTCGGCTGGACGTGTCGATTTTTCGAACCCGTCATTTGGGCAATACCGCGAAGCACTTGACGAAACCTTGCTCACCGTTCTCATCCAAACCATGAGGACTTCGGTCATCGGTACGGTTCTTTGCCTTCTGATCTCGCTACCAGTTGCCTATTACCTAGCCACAAAAGTGTCGGAATCACGGCGGGGGATACTTCTGGCGATCTTGATCATTCCGTTTTTTACAAATTTTCTGATTCGCACGATGGCTTGGAGAATTGTGCTCGCCCCGCACGGCCTGATCTCGAACCTCCTCATCGATTGGGGACTTCGTGACAGCGGATTGATGTTGTTGGATACTCGCATTGCTCTGCAAATTGGAGTCGTGTACAACTATTTGCCGCTGATGATCTTCCCGTTGTTCGTGGCCCTCGATCGTCTCGACCCGGCATTACGCGAGGCGAGCAAGGATCTCGGTGCCAATCGTTTCCGAACCTTTGTCCATATCACAATTCCATTAGCGATGCCTGGCATCGTGGCCGGGCTAGTGCTCGTGTTTGTACCGCTTTCGGGGGACTACATCACCGCCGCGATTCTCGGAGGGGCAAAAGGCAATATGGCGGGTGCGCTTGTCGCGGCGCAGTTTCTGCAAGCACAGAACCCCGCCCTTGGGGCCGCGGTCGCTGTGTTGTTAATCGCCGCCATTCTCGCCGTACTCGGGGCATTTGCGCTGATCGGCAAACTCACCATTGCCGCGCTGCGGCGCAATCGGTCGATGGCGATGGCGTCGTTATGACAAAAAGGCACGGTCTGTGATGCGTCCGCGCAATGGAATCAACCTGATCCTCGGGATGATCACGATTGCAACTCTTCTGTTTCTGTTCATGCCGATTGGGTTCATTGTCGCCCATTCGTTTACCGATGCGAGGGCGTTTTTTGTGTGGGGCGGATTCACGACTAAGTGGTATTCCTCAATGTGGGACAACGCGCAGCTGACAAACTCGGTCTTGGTTTCATTCAAAGCGGCAGCGGGTTCCACTCTCATTGCCGTCGTGCTCGGATCATTTGCCGGAATCGCACTCGCTCGTCGACCCGGTAAGTGGGTTGCCCTATTTATGGCGGCTATCTTGCTGATACTCACCACCCCAGAGATAGTGGATGCGATCGGGTTGCAACTTTGGTTCGTGCGACTCGGTGGACCATTCCGCACGGGACTTCTGCCGCTGTGGCTCGGCCAATCGATTTTCTCCAGTGCGGTCGTGACGCTTATCGTTCGGGCCAGAATGTCGGGGTTGGACGAATCGCTTGAGCAGGCCGCTGCCGATTTGTTTGCCACCCCACGCAAGGCGTTCATCCAAATTACGTTGCCACTTGTGGCTCCGGCAATCCTGGCCGGTGGACTGCTGGCATTTACATTTAGTCTCGACAACGTCGTTATTGCCCAGTTCGTTTCCTCTCCTGGTACCAGCACCTATCCGGTGTATGTGTTTGGACTCGCTCGATCTGTGGTGAAACCCGAAGTTGGGGCGATGGCGACCGTGTTGCTTGGCGCAACCTTGGTATCGCTCATTTTGGTCGCAGTCGTGTTGCGTCGTAGCGGCGACTCTGCGAGCAAGATCGCCGCCACATTCACCGGCACCAATTAGTTACCGATGGTCGCTGTGCAGACCAGTATCGCTGTCGGTCCAGATGACTGTCCTCAATGGATACGCGAGGCAGTTCGGGCCGGCGGCGCCACCATTGTTGATACTCGCTCGGCCACGGGTCTCATCTGGAGCGACGCATTTGATCCGGCCGGACTCGAACGCGAGTTAAAGGACTCTCCATCGATCAGGTGGGTTCAATTGCCATTTGCCGGTAGCGAAAACTTCATGCATTTGGTAAACCCTGATCGCATCTGGACTAGCGCCAAGGGCGTGTACTCCGAACCAGTAGCGGAATTGGTGATGGGATTTCTCATTGGCGGATTGCGAAATATTGTCGGCTATTCGCGCACTAACCATTGGTCCGGCGAATTCGGAAGGTCCTTACACAGTGGACGAATCACCGTGATTGGCGGAGGAGGTATCGCCACGGCGTTGCTTCGGCAATTGAAGCCATTCAACTGCCGCGTCACCGTCGTGCGCAATAATGTCCAACCAATGTCGGGTGCCGAGCTCGTGGTTACGCCAGATCGTCTAGCTGAAACTTTGCCGGATGCCGATGCGGTAGTGATTGCACTCGCCTTGACGCCTGACAATGTAGGAATCATCGGTCGGGCCGAACTCGAGCTGATGAATTCGCACGCCTGGCTGATCAATGTCGGTCGTGGTCGACATGTAAAGACCGACGATCTGGTGTCGGCACTTCAGAACAATTCGATTGGCGGAGCCGCACTCGATGTCACCGACCCCGAACCGCTGCCCGATGACCATTCGTTGTGGGGTCTAGCCAACTGCGTCATCACCCCACACATCGGAAATACGGCGGAGATGGTGCCGCCGATGCTGTCCGAACGAATTACGGCAAACGTCGTTCGGTACCTTGCTGGCGAACCGCTAATCGGTTTGCTCAATCGCGAAAGGGGATACTGATCGAATCGGTCGTGGCTAGGCTCAAAATCTGGGTCAGCCGAGATTTCTGGGAAATTGTCGAGAAATTGTCAGCGCCGTGTCGAATTGGCGGTAGACCATTCGTTGTATTGGTGAGGGTCGGCAACGTGCCGATTGATATCGATAAGGAGAAGTGGCGATGACTCAGTACTTACTATCCGTTCACGGCAACGAAGAAATGTATAACGCCGTTTCAGCCGACGACAGGCAGAAAATGTATGCCCAGGTTGATGCTTTCAACATTGAAGTATTTCGATCCGGGTCGTGGGTATTTGGCGGCGGCCTTCACCCAGCCAACACGGCTACTGTCGTTTCCTCTCAAAACGGTGATACCACCACAACAGATGGTCCATATTTGGAATCCAAGGAACACATTGGCGGTTTTTGGATAATTACTGCGCGTGATTTGGACGCCGCTCTTGCCTGGGCAGCCAAGGGATCGGCGGCATGCATGAGTCCCGTTGAGGTTCGCCCGTTTCAATCAGGACCCGAAGAGGGCTAGCGATGACGCAATATCTTTTGTCCGTTCATGTGGCTGAGGATGTCAATGCCGTCGAGCAGTCCGAGGAGGTGGAAAACATGTATGCCCAGGTCGATGCATTTAACGTTGAACTGTTTAGATCTGGATCCTATGTTTTTGCGGAAGGATTAGAAGCAGCCAGCACTGCCACAGTCGTGAGATCGGAAAATGGCAAAACGGTCATGACCGACGGCCCGTACCTGGAGACCAAGGAACACATCGGCGGATTTTGGATTATCAAGGTTGCGGACAAGGAAGCGGCCCTGGCTTGGGCAGTCAAAGCATCCGCGGCATGCCAGGGTCCCGTGGAGGTTCGACCGTTTCAGCAAGGGCCGAACGAGAGCTGACCCTGACTCACTCTGCATCTGACTTTGATCTCACACAGTTAGGTCGCATCTTTCGGCAGGAATCCGGACGATGTGTCGCAACTCTCATTGGGTACTTCGGCGACATCGATGTAGCCGAAGAGGCGGTCCAGGATGCATTCGTTGCGGCCGGCGAACGATGGCCAATCACCGGTGTACCACCAAATCCCGGAGCATGGATTACGACCACGGCACGCAACCGAGCTATTGATCGCCTACGACGCGAGGGATCCCGCAATGATCGCTATGCCCAGGCAACACTTCTGCACAACAGCGAGCCAATCGAAGTTGTCGGATCAGTGATCGACGACCGCCTGCGGCTCATGTTCACATGCTGCCACCCTTCGTTGGCAACGGAGGTTCAAGTCGCACTCACATTGAGACTCCTATGTGGTTTGCAGACCAACGAGATCGCTCGGGCATTCCTGGTTCCGGAAGCAACAATGGCTCAACGCATAGTTCGAGCCAAAAGTAAAATCCGGGCAAACAACATCCCGTACCGAGTCCCGGTCGATCACGAACTTGTTGGGCGATTGGCTCCTGTTCTCAATGTGGTGTATCTGGTTTTCAATGAAGGGTATTCGGCGACCGCGGGTCACAACTTGGTGCGCGAGGACCTCTGCGAAGAGGCGATACGGCTCGCCAGACTTTTGGCTCAACTGATGCCCGATGAGCCAGAAGTGTTGGGTCTCTTGGCGCTGTTGCTGTTGACCGAATCGCGCCGAATGGCACGCATCGCCGAGGATGGGTCAATCGTGCTGTTAACGGATCAAGATCGAGGGTTGTGGAACATGTCTCTGATAGAAGAGGGACAGGGGTTGGTGCGAACCTGCCTGCGCCGCAATGCCCCCGGTTCGTACCAAATTCAGGCGGCGATCAACGCCGTTCATAGCGATGCTCGCACCGCCGCCAATACGGACTGGCCCCAAATTGTTGCGCTGTATGACCAACTGCTGGTGTATTCGCCGACGCCGGTCGTGGCCCTCAATCGCGCCGTTGCCGTTGCCGAAGTTGACGGTCCAGAGATCGCCCTGGCTCTGATTGAAGGTCTTGAGCTTCAGAATTACCACATATTCCACGCCACACGAGCCGAGTTCCTGTTCAGACTTGGTCGTTTTGGAGATGCTGCTGACGCCTTTGACACGGCAATTGCGCTGACCGATAACGACACCGAACGCAAGTTTCTCGAACTTCGAAGCGTCACTGCGAGAACTTCGTCCCGCTAGTCTTTTCCCTCACGGGCGGTTAGCTCAGTCGGAAGAGCGCCACGTT
>CAYGOJ010000036.1:0-13397 GCA_964351545.1 uncultured Acidimicrobium sp. | reverse complement strand
AACCGTTGGTCGAATCGTTCTCTTCGTGTTGATCTATCACGTGATCATTTCGGTCGCTCGAGTCACGGCGGCCCCGCAAGGAGATTCGTGGCGAATGAATCGTAAGGTTCGGGCGACGATCTGGATCCTGCTCGCATGCCTCGTTCTGTTTGCGGCCCTCAACCTACAAATCGAGTAATTTCGACCGTTTTCAAAGCGTAAATTACGAAGTAGCGCTCACCGTGCCGGTGGAAATGATCGGTGACGTATTCGTGTAATTGGGTATGTCACTAAACACCGCACCGGTTTCTGGGCTTGACATTGCCTCCTGAAAGTCTTCGAGAGTGTCGAAGAAAATGTGGGCGATCGCATAGTAGGGGGAGTCCGCCTCTGCCACGTCTGCCTCCCATTTCTTCAATTTTGGCCACTTCAACGGCAACATTGGCATGTGCGTAGTAAGCCAGTATTCGTTATTAAAGTGCGTGCCTTCGGCTCGCGGGTACAACGCCATTACTCTGATCATGTCACCGGTCTCCCTTTGTCTATGTGGCTGTATGCGAACCTATCACTGCTTGAGATGTTTGGAAAAAAAGTCAAGAATGATCTCGAACCGTTGCGCGCGGTGTACCGGCGACCCCGAGCGAGACAATTCATGCGTTTCTCCTGGAAAGCGATAGAAGGTGACGTCTTTGCCGAGCAGTCGCATAGCAACAAATAACTCCTCTGCCTGACTGATAGGGCAACGCAGGT
This sequence comes from uncultured Acidimicrobium sp., assembly GCA_964351545.1. GTDB lineage: Bacteria > Actinomycetota > Acidimicrobiia > Acidimicrobiales > Ilumatobacteraceae > UBA3006. The sequence continues at coordinate 12,668 of CAYGOJ010000036.1, read as the reverse complement.
CGTTTTCGCTGTGAATGATCAATAGCGGGACATTAATGTCCCGCACATGAGTTATCGGCGACATGCGCATGTATTCCTCGGGATCGTCAAGATGGTTGGGGCCATGTTCGACACGGAAAACTGTGCCGATGTCGCTTGACCACTCTTCCGAGATCATGTTGTTGACGGCCCGCTCCGTGCAAATAGCCTTGAATCGCTTGCCATGGCGTCCGGCCAGCAGCGTTGCCATGTACCCGCCGTAACTACCGCCGAGCATCCCGACCTGTGATGAATTGCAAAACGAATATTTCGCCAATGCACCGTCGAGAACCGCGAGAACATCATCCACATCCGCATCGCCCCACCCGGTGCCCGGTGCGACTGCATGTTTGCGACCGAGAATCGCCTGGCCCCATGCCTGCTCACGACCACTTGATCCACGCGGATTGCTCATCAGTACCACGAAACCCGCCGCAGCCTGAACTTGAGCCTCGTCAAACAGCGTTTCACCATATTGCGTGTGTGGTCCGCCGTGGACATTGAGAAGCACGGGGTATTTTTTCTGCGGGTCGAAATCCTTCGGCTTCATGATCCACGCATCAATCTCGGCCGGCCCGCCGCTGTATGGAGAGCCGCACGGAACGGTGAAGTGTTCCCAGGATTGTGGGGCAGTAGCTGTCACGAGGGTTGCACCCACATCGGACAATTGGCGTTCCTTGCCTTTGACCAAGACAAACAGTTCGCTAGCCCGATTCACTTCGCTGGCGACGAAGGCAATGGTGCCGCCAGCGGCGTCAAATGACTTTGTCATTCGACGTCCCTGCGTCAAGTACGACGGATCCTTTTTGCCTGATGCGTCGATCTGCACCACATGTGCGGTTCCGCGATCTTCGGCGTATGCAATGAGGGTGTTGGAGTCGGCCCATGCCGGCGCGATTCCGCCGCTAGTGGGTGCGAATGTGCGATCAAGTTTGCGCGATACCCATTGGCGTTTCTTGGTGGCAATTTCAAGCACGCCAACATGCTCGTTCTGTGGCGAAGTGAGTGGATCGTCGCTACCTAAAAATGCAATTCGTGTGCCGTCTGGAGAGGCGCTCGGCGCGAAATACAAACCGGTGTGGTCGGTAAGCGTTGTAATCGAACCGTCGAGTTTTACGATGTGCAGGTCGTTAGATAGGTCTGTGTCCCAACCGTCGTGTAGCGCGCCGTCGGTAATAATTCCCGACGAGTCCGTCAGCCAGGCAGGGGATGAGTGCTGACGCGGACCAGGGGTGAGATTGCGCGGCTCGGCCGTTCCATCGGCCGGAACAACATAAACATGTGACGGTCGGTCGAATACAAAGTCCTCGCCGTTGAGGCGTGTAAAGAAAGTCTCTATCTTTCGTGGTGCCATCCACGATTCGTCATCTTTTGTATATCGGTCATCCTGAGTGCGAGAAGTAAAGGCAATCATTTTTCCATCGGGGGACCAGCGAACACTCCCCACACCATCCGGCATCGTGGCAACAGTGCGAATTTCGCCATTGGCGCCGATCGGAATGATGCACAGCGTTGTCTCGCCCTTTTTCTCGCTCCGACCGGATGTGAACGCCAGCCAGGTTCCATCGGGTGACCATGATGGGTTTCCGTCCCGCTTTTCACCAGCCGTCAATGGTCGTGGTGGGGTAGAGCCGTCCGTGCGGGCGAGCCACACCTGAGAGCGGTACTTGTTGGCCTTGAAATCAATTCGGGTGACCACATAAGCAACAAAACTCCCATCCGGAGAAACTGCTGGGGCCCCGGCACCTATCTGATGGGAAATAATCTTCTCGGCAAGTTCAAGATGCGGACTCTTTGTGTCGTTGGGCATCAGGTGATCGTAGTCTCAGACTGCAGCAGGTCAAAGTAGATGAGCACCATTCGAGTGTCGCTATCAACGCTGATACCTTGCCGGCGATACGAGTCGAGGTGACTGGCACGGAAGTCAAAGGCATTTAGATCGCCCTCTCCTTCGGCGAGGGCAAATTCGTCGGGAACATCAGCAAAGCGACACTCTTCGACCCGAGTGACGACAAGGGTGGCCACGCGATTCATGTCGTTGTCGACCATGGCTAGCTTCTCGCCAACGTGTTCGATCGGCTCGCCTTCCCTGCGGTATTCATCAATTAGCCCAGCAGTGGCACGTTTGTTGCCGTTGATCACGAAATTGATGAGTTTGGTACGACTAGCACCGAGAGTGCCAAATTCGATGCTTCGTAAACCGTCGACGACAGGAAAGGCCATGCTATTGCGACACCTCGTCGAACCAAAGGTACGGCACAATTTTCTGTGTAGCACTCATCTTTTCAATTGTAAACCCAGTCTCGTGGCCCCAATGATTCGTTCAGTTCGGTGATTTTGAACATGGTGCTAAATTATTTTCGTGATAGTTGGAATTGGAATAATTTTTCTCATCTTTGGATTTGCGTTGATGATTCCATCCGATTCTGTTCCAGGTTCGATCGCCGCCAGAAATGTTCGGATTGGAGGTTCGCACATCGTCAAAACACCGGGTCATGTGGTTGACTTTGTGCGTCGCACCAAATGGTTGAAAGCAATAGTCGGAATTGCGTTCTTTGGATTGGGTCTGTTGTTAATCGCGACTGGGTCCTGAATTTCTCGACTTAGGCTGGTTCGAGAAGCAATTTCATTTCCGATTCAGCCATATTGTCTCGCTCACGCACGATAGTCGTGCCTGTTTTTCGGAATCCCCGTTTTTCGTAGGTTCGTTCGGCACTCGTGTTCCCGCTAGTTACCTGAAGCAGTATGTAAGTGCATTTTTGTGCGCGTGACCAAGCGATCACTTCATCGATCAATTGACCGGCAACCCCACCGCCTCGCTTCGAAGGTTCCACCCACATCGATAGCAGCCACGCGATATGGGCAAAGTCGTCGTCGATCACCGCGGTCACGAGTCCACAAGCGGCGCCGTCATTTTCTCTGTATACAAAGGTCGCGGCATCGATCCTGGCCAGGCGTTTTTGCCAGTCCGCTTCGGTCAGCGCGGTCTCCTCCTCGAGAGTTGAACCATAAGCGCTTGGACTGTCAGCCAAGGCCCGCAGACGAATGTCCCTCAACACCGATTCATCGCCAGTAACTAGTCTGCTAATTTTCTCCATTGCATTATTGACTAGGCGGTCAAAATATCCGAAACCGCGCTAATCACAATGAACGCGGTCACCGCAGATCCTGCGGCGACAATGATGCGGCCCACCGTTCGGCTACGAGCCCCACTTACGAGGGCAAAAAGCCTTTCACTGCCGAGAGTTCGCAGTGCTACCTGGATGACTAATGCGGCTCCAACCGGAGGAATAATTCCAAGGATGAGCACCGGGTACAGCAACGCACCTCGGTGACCAGAGGTTTGCGCGAATTGGTCTAGTCGCGCCGAAATGGCGGTAAATGTCGTCGCGAAGAGAAAACCGGTTACGACGACTAAAAGTACAGCGAGCCAGCGCGGTGTCAGAATTACGAAGTCAACATTTTCGGGAGCCAATGCATCTGCAACTCCCAACGTCCCCGTCACCAGAAGACCAAAAATCAGTCCGGCCGCACCAGCTTTAGATGGCAACCAATTCCGAATGAATATGTAGGCGGCCGCGCACACAATCCCGCCACCCAGTCCGACGAATACGAGGAATCCGGCCGATCCGCCAAAAGTAATCTCTCCAACAGTTTCGCCCGCTTCGGTAAGATGACCTTGGGCATTGCCAGAAGTTGCGCCAAGTATTCGCATCACGAGTCGACCTACAATCCCGAGAACTAGCACTCCTGCAATGACACCGGCCGTGAAAACGGCGCCGACAGTTCTTATGGCTCGAAGTAGTCGCTCTCGCCATTCACCGTTTGCCGGGTGCGAAGACTGAAACGTGAGAGGAAGTTGCCGCCATTTCCATGACATGTACAAAGCTGCCACAACTGAAACCAAGCCCAAACCGACAACCACGACATTTTCTATCCGCATATGCGACCCTGATTTCTTGATTCGGTCTGCGGCAAATCCAGTTTGCTACCGCCAACTGACCCCTTGAATCGACATTAGCACAGCGTAAATGTCGGCACCCAGAGGTGCCGACATTTAGTTATTTATCGCGTGATTGAATTATTGCGTGATGGAAAACAGACTGTTAGTTACTGACCAACCGTAATCGTAATTAGCCGTGGCCGAAATGGCGAAGATGAATAGCGCGCTTCCAGCTAGCGAGAGGTCCTTCCAGAATCCGACAGTCTCCATTTGTTTTGCCTGGGGATCGGTCTGGTTCCAAAAGTCGTGCATCTTGAGAGCCATGACCACCAGCAGCCCGGCGAGGAGCGCGGCTCCGAGATCGGCGTACACGCCAAGGATTACCGAAACACCTCCGAGGAGGAGAATCGCACCAGAGGTGAGCACCGATAATTTCGGCGCAGGGACACCTTTCATTTTGGCGTAACCAGTCATTCCCTCTGTCTTGGTGAAGTGGTTTATTCCTGAAATCACAAATATGAGACCAAAGATGGTCCTACCAATTGTTAATACTGCGTTCACTGCGGCTCTCCTTAGTTTGCGAGGTCTGAATGTGGATATGGTTGAGACCGCAACTATATCCATGAAATAGTTGAGTTCGCAACTAAATCTGGAGATTCTTTTTTCAGGTATCCTGAACCAATGGCAGAGCCAAAATGGCTGAATCCGGAAGAAATGCGGGCGTGGCGAATGTTCATTGTCACCTCGGGTGACCTGATGAGGGCCATCGAATTGGATCTCGCCCCGTACAAACTGGATTTGGGTGACTATCAGTTGTTGGCGATCTTGTCCGAGTCGCCGGAGCAACGCCTACGGATGTGCGAATTGGCGGAATTGTTGCAATTGACACGGGGCGGTTTGACGCGTCGAATGGAGGGCGTACTCAAATCAAAACTTGTGAATCGCATCCAGGCCGAAGACGACAAACGTGTGGCCTATGCCAAACTTACGCCGAAGGGACTCAGACTCCTTAAAAAGGCAGCGCCGACCCACCTTTGTAGTGTGCGGCGACTGATGATTGACCAATTAACGGCCAGTGAGATCAACGCCGTAGGTTCTGCGTTCGCCAAAATTGCCGATCAGCTTGGTGTGGCCACAAGTTAGGCGCCGAGTGCCGCGTACTGGGGTTTTATCACTTCGTTGATGAGTTTCAGGCGCTGATCGAATGGGGCAAAAGCGCTCTTCATGGCGTTTACCGTGAGCCACTGAAAATCGCGAATGTTCCAATCGAACGCCTCGGCAAGTTGCTCAAACTCCTTACTCATAGTTGTCGCGCTCATCAGTCGATTATCCGTATTTACCGTGACCCGAAATCGAAGCCGCTTTAACATGCCAATGGGATGCGTGGCGATGGACGCACACACGCCGGTGTTGACATTGGATGTCGGGCACAACTCAAGTGGAATTCGTCGATCGCGAACGAACTGCGCCAGCCGACCAAGTTGTTCGTGACCGGGTTCGCCAGTTATGTCATCGACGATTCGTACTCCATGACCAAGTCGCTCTGCACCACAGAATTGCAACGCCTCCCAGATTGAGGGCAATCCGAATGCTTCTCCCGCATGAATAGTGGTGTGAAAATTAGAGCGCTGAATGAATTGAAATGCATCGAGGTGACGTGTCGGTGGGTATCCCGCTTCGGCACCGGCAATATCAAAGCCGACGACGCCCTCATCGCGCCAGCGCACGGCCAACTCGGCGATTTGAAGGCTGTGCGCGGCCGTGCGCATGGCACTGCAAATGACATACACGGTGAGTTTGGTTCCGCCAGACCCTCGATTGAATCCATCAAGTACCGCGCGAACGACCTCATCTAGCGTGAGTCCTGCCTCGGTGCTCAATTCGGGAGCGAAGCGAACCTCCGCATAGACCACTCCGTCGTTGGCGAGATCTTGAGCACATTCGAAGGCAACTCGCTCAATTGCATCCCGATGTTGCATCACACCGACTGTGTGGGCAAAGGTTTCCAGATACAGAACCAAATCGTTTCGCTTGGCCCCGCGATGAAACCACCTTTGTAATTCAGCCACATCGGTTGTTGGCAATTTTGAATACCCGTATTCTCGGGCAAGATCGATTACCGTCTCGGCGCGCAGCCCGCCATCGAGGTGATCATGCAGCAAAACTTTCGGGGCCCTGGCTAAGACTTCGCCGGCTACTGACATGTGGAAATTCTATGTGGGCGAACTCACATTGAGTGCATCGAGGAGAGTGTTCCAACCTAGTGTTGCGCACTTAATTCGCACCGGAAATTTTACGACACCCTGCAATGCTTCTAGGTCGCCTAAATTCAGAGTTTCATCGACGGATGTCGTGTCTCCATCCTCGTCGATGGTCATCATGTGTTTAAATCGTCGCACGATCTTGCGAATTTCATCGACCGATTTTCCCTTTATTGCGGTGGTCATCATCGAGGTCGAACTTTGACTTATGGAGCATCCCGAACCGTTGAACCGCACATCGCTTACCACGCCGTTTTCGACAACTATAAATACGCGAATTTCGTCGCCGCACAGTGGGTTGTACCCCTCCGCGGACACCGCTGGAGGGTCGAGCTCGCCGCGATTGCGAGGGGTCCGATAGTGGTCGAGAATTATCTCGCGGTAGAGATCATCTAGGCCCGGCATGTTGTGCTCCCTCGTCAACTGTCTCAGAAGATATCGGATGCACTGTCAAGTGCGTCGGCTAAAGCATCGGCCTCCGCCTCGGTGTTGTACAGATAAAAGCTTGCCCGAGCCGTGGCATTGGTGCCAAGTACGCGCATGAGTGGCTTGGCGCAATGATGTCCGGCGCGAATGCAGACATTGTGTTGGTCAAGGACCTGGCTCAAGTCGTGGGGGTGGATGTCGCGGAACGAAAAGCTGAAGGTCGCGCTGCGCTGTTCAGGATTCGTCGGTCCGTGAATGGTGATGTCAGCGCCGAAGCGCCGGGTAAGGGTGTCGATGACATATGTGCTTAGTTGCAGTTCATGCTTGCGCACGTTGTGCATGCCAATTTGTTGGAGGTAGTCGATAGCCGCGCCAAGTCCGATTACCTCCGCAATCGGAGGGGTGCCGGCCTCAAATTTGGCAGGGAGTTCGGCGGGGGTAAAACCATCCAGTCGGACGTCCGCGATCATGTTTCCGCCACCCAGAAATGGGGGGAGTTCCTCCAAAAGCGATTCTCGCCCCCACAACACACCTACGCCAGATGGGCCGCACATCTTGTGTGAGCTAAAGGCAATGAAGTCTGCCTTCCAAGCGCGAACATCTGTTGACTGGTGTGGGACCGATTGGCACGCATCGACGATGGTTAACGCACCGGCACTGCGAGCAGCGGCGCAGAGTTGGGCAACTGGTGTAATCGTGCCGAGCACATTTGACATCGCCGTGAAGGCAAACACTTTGACCCCGGCGAGAAGCGCGTCAAGGTTGGTGAGATCAAGTTGGCCACCAGCGGTGAGCGGTACCCATCGCAACTGAATGTTTCGCTCGGCGACCAGCATGTGCCACGGCACCACATTGGCGTGATGCTCTAGGTGGGTAAGCAACACCACATCTCCGGCGTTCATATTGGCGCGACCCCAGCTCATGATGACGAGATTCAGTGCCTCTGTTGCGTTTTTGGTAAAGATGATTTCGTTTGAACTCTCAGCATTGATAAAGCGGGCGACCTTGGCGCGGGCAGCTTCGTATAGGTCGGTAGCCTCTGCCGCCAACTGGTACGCACTTCGATTGATTGGTGCGTATGCCGTTTCAAAAAACGTTGTCATGGCATCGATCACGACCTGGGGTTTCTGCGACGTGTTCGCGCTGTCCAAATACACCAGTGGCTTGTTATTGATCTCTCGCTGTAGAACGGGAAAATCCTTTCGGATGCGGGCAACGTCAAGCGTCATGGGACTCTTCCGCTACACCCGTTCGCCGCGGTAAGACTCGTAACCTGATCGCTCTAGCTCTGCCGCGAGTTCCATTCCTCCGCTTTTAACAATTTGGCCGTCGATCAATATATGCACAACGTCGGGACGCAGTTCATCGAGCAATCTCTGGTAATGCGTGATTAGCACGATTCCAAGTGTCGGTCTCTCGGCGCGAACTTCCCGGATGCCATTGGCCACAATGCGCAAAGCGTCGATATCGAGGCCAGAGTCGGTTTCGTCAAGTATCGCCAGTTCTGGTTCTAAAATCGCCATTTGCATGATCTCATTGCGCTTCTTTTCTCCACCGGAGAATCCTTCGTTGAGATATCGATCGACAAAGGAGGAATCCATTCCGAGGCGTTTCATCCAACTCATGGCACTAAGTCTCAGCTCGAGCACCGACAGATCGATGCCTTTTCGCGCCGAAAGCGCTTGACGTAAAAATTGGATCACCGAGACCCCGGCGATCTCTTGAGGGTATTGAAATCCAAGAAAGATTCCGGCCCTGGCGCGGGCATCGGTCGACCATTCACTGATGTCGTCACCTTTGTAGAAAATGTGACCGGAGGTGACTTCGTACTCCGGCGAGGCCAGCAATGTGTTGGCAAGGGTGGACTTGCCAGAGCCGTTTGGTCCCATAATGGCGTGAATTTCGCCGGTCTTGACCGTCAGGTTGAGTCCACGCAATATGTCCGTGTCGCCTTCGACGGGCTTGGCAAAGAGGTCTGATACCCGGAATAACTCAGTCACAACGCCAATTGTATTCAGGGTCTGAGGTATTACCACTATGGACATAGTGGTAATTATTTTGTCTGTAATGCCCGCCAAATTGACCGATATGTCTTGTATTCGAAGTCGGGAGTGACATACCCGATGCGACACAATTCCCGGTGGTATGCGGGAAGCGAGCGAAACGGTATTCCGGAGTCGACATGATGGGCGAGGTGCCATCCGATGTTGTACGGAACAATCGCGAATCGAGTCACGGTCGCTTGGCGGACGCTGTGGGTGGTAATTCGTCGGTCGACATCGGCGCGCAAACCTCCGTGTTCCGCGATAGATCGGAGCCGATTAATGACGCGCCACACGGTCAGAAATGGAAGCAGCCACAGTCCAAAATAGATCCATGGATGACCGATTGCTGCTAAGACCGTAAAGATTGCTATCTGGACCGCAAGAATTTTTATTTGAGTGTTGCGCGAGCGAGAGTCACCTTGAAACAGAACCGCGAATTGATCGCGCATCAGTCGCACACCGGTAATGCCTACCGAATCACGCAGGAGTTTTCGACGGAAGCTTTGCCGTGAAATTGGATAGTTCGCATATAAGGGGATATCTGGTTCGTTGGGGCCGAACTCTTCGCGATGATGTGCCATGTGCACGAACCGATAACCATCGGTGTTGACGAAGGACGGGTACCCAAGAAGCCACCGACCGACAAAATCATTGATTGTTTTATTGGCAAACAAGAGCCGATGCGCCGATTCATGCATGAGAGATGCAAATTGAGCATGGGCGCGACCCATCAATGCGAATGCCGCGATGTAAATAAATGGATTGTGCAGTGAAATCGCGACCCAAATAATGGCGATGGTCTGTGCGTAAAGCAGGACAATCGTAAAGAAATTGCGTAGCCCCGGAATGCGACGAAGTTCCGTTCGCCACTCGGGGGTCGGTCTGCCGTCATCGCGAACCTTTTCTGACTTGATCTGGCGTCCGAGTCGTGCTGGCGACGGAGCCATTCCACCAAGTACGACGGTCGGGTTCACTCCCTTAATCATTACCAGTAATCATTACCAGCCGCGCTCGATCCATGCGGCCAATTGTGGTCGTTCCGCCCCAATTGTTGTGTCGGCGCCATGGCCGGGCAAAACGATTGTCTCGGCGGGAAATGTAAGAAGTTTGGTGTCGATGCTGTGAATAATCGTGGCAAAGTCGCCACCTTCAAGTGTGGTATTGCCTGGACCACCCGGAAACAGCGTGTCACCGGTAAACAGCAGCGGCGTTCCGGCCACGGCGAACGAGATTGAGCCTTCGGTGTGGCCGGGATTATGGATTGCGTGCAAGCGCAGGTGTCCGACCTCGACAATTTCGGCGTCGTCGATAAATGCGTCGTAGCCGACATCCTTTAGTCGAGGCGCGTCCAAGGCGGTCACGGCAACCTCATAGCCAGCCTCGCGCATCGCCGGAATGGCCTGAATGTGGTCCCAATGACCGTGAGTTTCAAGAACGCGACGAACGCCAAGCGTCGTGCAAAGGGCGAGCAGTAGCTCGTGTTCGTTGGCCGCATCAATGAGCACAGCGTCTCCCGTGGCGCGGCAACGAACTACGAACACATTGTTTGCGTAGGGGCCGACTACGACCTTGTGCACCTCAACATTGGTGTCGCTCCAGTGCAGAGTATTTGTCATGTTCATGTCGAAATCACCTCGAAGCCAAGTGAGAGGGCCACCGGAATCTGTCCGGCGTCAAATGTGACGAAGCGAATCGGATTTGGCAGACGCTGGGCGGCCGCCAAGTGGATTGCATCGCTGATCTGAAGGGGTTGCTCACGGGTAAGCCGAGCAGCGTCATTGAGGCATCGCTGATCGACGGGCACAACCGCAACATAGTCCCACGTGCGTCGTAGGGCATCTTCAAGGTCATCGCGCAATACCGTTTCATCGGTGAGGTGATCTATTAAGGCAATTGCTTCGCTCAGGGCAAGTGCACTGGCGCACCAAGATTGATCTAGTTGCATTGCTTGTTGAATGACAGTTCGTGCCGGCCCCGGAATATGAAGAGCGATGAGCGCACTGGTATCCAGTACCACGGTCATCCGCGAACCTGCCTTAGCAATTGATCGACGCGGGCACCACTGTGTACGACAATTGGCTCACCGAACCTAAACGTACCCGTTCGCCGCGGGGCAATCACGGCGCCGCTGGCGAACAGATCTGTGATCACGGGCGGGCCAGAAGTCGGAGAATCAACAGGACTTAAGATTGCCGTTGGTTGGCCGGAAACTGTGACAACAATGTGTTCGCCGGCGCCGGCCCTGCGAATGTACGTAGAGGCTTGTTGGCGAAGATCACGAATTCCAATACGACGGCCCATGTCGATACCCTAATCGCGCTTTTGTTAAATGTGTACATATATGTACACAATCCAATTGCTGAACAGGTTTAACAATGGGCGATACTCGCAGGTATGAACTTTGCCTTTACTGAAGAACAAGAAGAGCTTCGCAAGACCGTACGCGCATTTCTCGACGCCAAGTCGCCAGAGTCCGCCGTGCGCGAGCAAATGGAAACCGTCAACGGGGTAGATCCGGCCGTGTGGAAGCAAATGGGTGAGCAAATGGGTCTACAAGGCTTGCACATTCCAGAGGAATTTGGAGGTTCTGGTTTCTCCCAGATCGAACTTGGAATTGTCCTCGAAGAAATGGGCCGATCCTTACTCTGTGCTCCATTTTTTTCGACCGTGGTTTTGGCCGCAAATGTACTGCTGCAAAGCGGTGACAGTTCGGCCAAGGCGAAGTACCTTCCGGGTATTGCTAGTGGCGAATTCACCGCCACTTTGGCGTGTACCGAACCATCCGGTAAGTGGGACGAGTCGGGTATCACGATGGTCGCCAAGGATTCGGGCGGCGACTGGAAATTGAACGGGACAAAGATGTTCGTCATCGATGGATTTACCGCGAGTTTGATTCTCGTGGCCGCGCGAACGGCAAAGGGAGTTTCGCTTTTTGCCGTCGACGGCAATGCAGAGGGACTAGTTCGTACGCCGTTGTCGACGATGGATCAGACTCGCAAGCAGGCAAAACTTGAGTTCACCGATGTAGCCGCCGAACTCATTGGGGTAGAAGGCAAGGCGTGGGATTTTCTGTCCACGGTGTTTGACCTCGCAGCGGTTGGATTGGCCGCCGAGCAAGTCGGAGGTGCACAAAAAGTTCTCGAGATGGCGGTTGAATATGCCAAAGTTCGAGTTCAATTTGGTCGCCCAATTGGAAGTTTTCAGGCGATTAAGCACAAATGTGCCGACATGTTGCTTGAAGTCGAGTCGGCCAAGTCGGCCGCCTATTACGGAATGTGGTGTGCCAGCGAAATGAACGACGAGTTGCCGTCGGTGGCTTCATTGGCCAAGGCGTATTGCTCGGAAGCTTATTTTCACGCCGCCGCAGAGAATATTCAGATTCACGGAGGAATCGGATTCACCTGGGAGCATCCAGCGCACCTCTATTTCAAGCGAGCCAAGTCGAGCGAACTCCTCTTCGGCGACCCCTCATATCATCGAGAGATGCTGGCCCAGCGCATCGGAATTTAGCTACTTGCTGCCGGCAGCATGTCTGTCGTAACTGTCACCTTTGCAATTGTTGCGCTAGTGAGCGTTTTTGTTGTTGCATCCGTGGTGATTGGTCGAGAGGCTCATCGGTTGGATGCAGTCGCCCCACGGGCGACCTACCAATTGGTCGAGGCGGTTAATTTTGTGGCCGCGAGATTACCGCCAGAAACCCAGTCGCGACTGACACTGGACGAATTGAATAAATTGCTCCTGTTGCACATGGCTTGGATGCGATTACATGGATTGCAGCCACAAAATGTTGTTGACCGACCACAGGATATTACCGAGACAGTTGTTGTTGGGGAAGAGACACTAACCGCCTATCTCTTGGGTGAAGCCGAAAAGGCGCAGATTGACGTGTTGGAAGACGTTGACGTGGTCTATGTGGTGCGTGCGCACTTGGACTACTTGGATGCGATCGGAGCGGTTGGCCCGAGCGCATCAAGC
>CAYGOJ010000035.1:0-13665 GCA_964351545.1 uncultured Acidimicrobium sp. | reverse complement strand
CGCTTCGCAATCGCAGGCTGTTGCTAATCACGAATGCGCTTGAAAGCGCAATCGCCAATCCAGCCCACATCGGGTCCATGTAACCGAAGACCGCTAGCGGAATCGCGAGGGTGTTGAAGAAAAAGGCCCAGAACACATTTGCACTAATCGTTCGTAAAGTGGCCCGCGACAACAGCAGCGCATCCGAAACGAGCCGCAGATCGCCACTTACAATTGTTAGATCACTTGCATTTATCGCCACGTCGGTTCCCGGACCCATGGCGATGCCGACATCGGCTTGGGCTAGTGCGGCGGCATCGTTGACACCGTCACCAACCATCGCCACGGCATACCCGCGTTCCTGCAAATCGGCCACAATTCGAACCTTTTCCGCCGGCAACACACCGGCAATCACGTGCTGATCGTCGGTGTCAATACCAACCAATTCAGCAACAGCAATTGCGGTCGCACGATTGTCACCGGTAAGCAGCACAGGACGCAGACCGAGTTGACGTAACTCGGCTATCGCTACGGCACTATGTGGTTTTGGTTGATCGGCGACCACACACACTCCTCGCACGCGGCCATCGATGGCAACTAGCGCGGCAGTGTTGCCGGCATGACGCGCCTCGTTGAGCGAGTCTTTTAATTCAGTGGGAATAGTTAAGAACGCCGAGACGAATAGAGGCTCACCTCCAACCATTACCCGATGACCGTCGACAGTGCCAACGGTTCCGAGCCCGGCCCGATACTCGAACTGACCAACTGGCAACAACTCGCCAAGTTCGGCTCGGGCCGCGGACGAGATTGCCTTGGCTATCGGATGTTCACTGGCGTGCTCCAGTGCACCGGCATATTTGAGTATCTCGACACGCGAAATGTCTCGCTCACACGCCACGGAGATCAGTTGCATCACGCCACTTGTCACAGTTCCGGTCTTGTCAAACACCACTGTGTCAATTCTGCGCGTGCTTTGCAGGACATCAACGCCCTTAATCACGATTCCCATTTGCGCCGCGCGGCCCGACCCGACCATCAATGCTGTCGGCGTTGCCAAACCTAAGGCACATGGACAAGCAATGATCAAAATTGCGGCAGCCGCCGCGAACGCATCACCGACACGATCGACACCGCTTCCAAGTACGAACCAACCGACAAATGTGAGTAGCGACAGCGCGACGATCGCCGGTACGAACGCGCTGCTTACCCGATCGGCAAGTCTCTGGACCGGTGCCTTCGTACTTTGAGCATCTCGCACAAGTTTCGTCATTTTTGCAAATGTTGTCTCAACTCCGACACGTCGAACCCGTACGACCAATCTGCCGGTTAGATTCACAGTGGTTCCGGTTACCTTCGTTCCCACCCCGACTTCAACAGGCACACTCTCACCGGAGAGCATTGATGCATCAACACTTGAAACGCCTTCTTCGACGATTCCATCGGCGGCGATGATCTCCCCGGGTCGGACCACAATTAAATCGCCCACTTCAATTGATGCGGCATCGATGACAATTTCGTCGCCATCACGAATAACCGTGGCATGTCGCGCTCCGAGCGCAAGTAGCGCCCGTAGCGTGTCGCCGGCCCTGCGTTTGGCGCGAGCCTCAAAATAGCGACCTCCAAGAATGAATACGGTCAGCGCCACCGCGACCTCCAGGTAAATATGAACCGATTCGGCCCCCAATCCGACTAACTCGCGTTCGGTGTCGGCCGCTCCTCCCCATCCCAGCGCCCAGATCGACCACAGTGTCGAAGCAATGATGCCCATGGAGATGAGTGTGTCTGTCGTGGTGACCCGATGACGCAGGTTCAACAGGGCCACGCGATGAAAAGGCCATGCACCCCAGCCAACTATCGGAAGTGACAGCGCTAGTGCAACCCACTGCCAATTATTGAACTGTGCCAATGAGGTCACCGACATCACCGCAACTGGTATTCCGAGGACCAAGCACATGATTAGACGGACCCTCAGCATTGCCACTCGCTCATTTGCTTCTGCATCGAGCATGTCCGGCGTAGTGTCAACAAGCAGACGCGCACCATAACCAAGTGCAGACACGGCGTCAATGAGTTCGATCGCGCCAGTCAGACTTGGGTCGAAGTTCACTCTTGCGGTTTCCGTTGAAAAGTTGACCGTGGCTTCAACACCAATGAGTTTGTTTAATTTATTTTCGATGGTTTTCGCGCAGGAGTCGCGGGACATCCCTGCAATTGACAGATCAACCTGAGTCGTCACATGGTCAATAGCAATCACTGTCTACATTCTGACGGGATTGCGGTCAGATCACACTATGCGTGTTTTGTCCCATCAGGCATTGTGGCATTTTCCAAATTGGCCCCCGACAGGTTTGTGACACGCAGAGTTGCGCTCATCAGGTTGGCACCACTCAAGTTAGCCCCCGACAAGTTTGCCGCCGTTAGATCGGCGGCAATTAAATGAACATCCGCTAGATGAGCATTAGTTAATTTGGCTGCGTTCAGACGAGCGGCATTCAGAAATGCAGCCGTCAAGTTGGCAATGTGCAAATTTGCGGCCGTCAAATTGGCTGATGTTAGATTTGCTCGGCTTAAATTGGCGTGACTCAAATTGGCGCGACTCAAGTTTGAATCGTGCAAACTGGCATCATGCAAGTTTGCACCGTGCAAATCGGCTCCGCGTAGATCGGCGCCTTGAAGATCGGCACTTCGCAAATCTGCGCCGTGCAGATTGGCGTATTGCAAATTGACATTCTTCAATTTGGATCCATGTAAATCGGCTCCGTGTAAATCGGCTCCGGTCAGGTCGGCTCCAGTTAGATCGGTGAATGTCAGATCGGAGTATTGCAACTTGGAATACTGCATATTGGCGCGACTGAAATCTGCATTTGTGGGAATGATCTTCTTTGACTTGGCGTCGAACGGATTGCCATCGACCGGGTTGGCGCGTCGCATACTGACGCCGCGAAGGTTGGCGTAATGCATGTAGACGCCCTCTAGTTTGGCGTAACTGATATCGGTACCTTCGAGATTGGCAAAGGCAAAATTGGCGAAACAAAGGTTGGCTCCGTGCAAGTCGACACCCTGGAGGTCGGCACCATAGAGATTGGCGCGTTCCAGGTTGGCATCGACCATGTTGGCATCGATCATGTTGGCATTGCTCAAATCTGCGCCGCGCAGGTCCGCCCCTTGCAGATGTGCCCCATGCAGGTTCGCCCCATGCAAATTCGCATTCTTTAGATTTGCTCCTTGCAAATTGGCGCCGAGCAGATTTGCACCGAGCAGATTTGCACCTTCGAGATCCGCATTTGGCTCAATTTCTTTTCCATTTATCATGCGTTCCCTTAGTTCGTGTTGGTCGCCGGTAAGTACATTCAGACTTTAAAGCCTGTCTGGCTGCTCGAAGGCGATATTCAAAGACACTCACTTATCGGTCAAAAATCTTGTCGGCTTTAAGTAATTTTTTGAGTTCAGACAATACGTGGGTCGCCTGGGACTTGAACCCAGAACCAACGGATTAAAAGTCCGGTGCTCTACCGAGTTGAGCTAGCGACCCGAATCGGCGTTGTGAGCCTATCTCAGCAAATTTCGTGCCACCTATGAGCACCGCGCAACATCGAGCTCTGAATTCAAGTCACGCGGGAAATCAGAACTCCAACTCCCGCGAACTGAACTGCTGCGGCAGCGGCAGTAAATACATGCCACAATTCGTGGTATCCAAAAATATGTGGAACTAGTCTTGGTCGCTGCAGATAAAACAAAATTGCCCCTACTGTGTACAGCACACCGCCGATCGCAAATAAGAGAATGCTCGTCCCTCCGGCATTGCGATACGCCCACGGCATTATCGCCACCGAGGCCCATCCAATAATGAGGTATAACGCGCCAGAAAATCGCCGCGCTTTCCAAGCTATTTTGAATCCCATTCCAACGGCGGCCGCGATCCAGATGAACACAAGAAATGGAATCCCGATGTCGCGTGGAAGCGCCAGTAAACACAACGGTGTATACGTTCCGGCAATCAGCACATAGACCATGGCGTGGTCTATCTGGCGCATCGTGCGCTGGGTACGAATCGTGTGGGTGAACATGTGGTACGACGCAGAAGTGGAAAAGAGAGCCACTAGCGAAAGCACATAGATAATGACTGAGACTCGCGGTAGGCCACCGGGGGTGAGCGCGCTGAGGGTGACTCCAGCCGGAACCGTGAGAGCCACGGCAATAGCGTGCACTCGCCCCCGCCAGCGGGGCCTCCACAATTCTTTTGCATGCTCAAACACTGGTGTATATGGCACTAACACACCTCCGTCAACTCAGTGTATGTTTTTGCAATGACTATAAATAGGGCATACAACTTTGATCGCTTTCTTCGTTACGACGAGATGGTTGCTTGGCTCGAAGGACTCGCGCAAACGTTTCCCAATCTGGTCAGTCTGGAAACGTACGGCAAGTCCCACATGGGTCGCGACTTACTGCTGGCCACCGTCACCGATTCCGCAACTGGACCACACGATTCCAAACCGGCTCACTGGATCGACGCAAATATTCATGCCACCGAAGTGACCGGAGGAGTGGCTGCGCTGTATGTGTTGCACTATCTGACTTCCGAATTTGGCCGAAACGATCAGGTCACTGAAGCGTTGACCACTCGAACCTTCTATGTTGTTCCTCGCGTGAATCCCGACGGTGTCGAAGATGCCCTCGCGGATCAACCGCTGTATCACCGCTCGAGTGTGCGCCCATGGCCATGGCGCGACGGCTACACGTGGCCGGGTTTGAGTATGCAAGACATGGATGGCGATGGCAGGGTGCGGACAATGCGAATCGCCGATCAAGACGGCGCGTGGATCGAACATGATCTCGAACCTCGGGTGATGATTCCGGTCGGCCCACTGGGTGCACCGGCAGGCAAACAGCGTTACCGATTGCTGGATGAAGGAATGATCGAGAACTTCGACGGATTTACAATTCCCACCCCGCGCGATCCGGCTGGATTGGATCTCAACCGTAACTTTCCATCCGGTTGGAGTACCACAGTGCTTGGCTCTGGTGACCATCCGCTGTCGGAACCGGAAATTGACGCCCTCGTGCGTACGGCACGTGCTCGTACAAACATCTGCGGCTACAACGCATTTCATACCTCGGGTGGATTCATGCTCCGCCCAAGTAGCGCACAGCCAGATTCATGGCTTCCACCATTCGACCTATGGGTGTTCAATGAATTTGGCAAAGTCGCTGCGAATCTCACGACGTACCCGGTTCACTCCGTGTACGAGGATCTCACCTGGGACAAGAGCAACACGATGGGTGGTGCCGGTGACGACTGGGCATATGAGCACTTAGGGGTATTTTCTTGGACGACAGAATTCTGGGATGCAATATATGCGGCCACCGGCGACCACTCACCCACGGACATCTGGTACGTCGGGCCAACCCCCGAGCAAGAACTGGCCGTTTGTAGATGGACCGATACCCATGCGCCAGATTCGTATGTTAATTGGTATTCCTTCGATCATCCTCAACTAGGAAAAATCGAAATTGGCGGAGCCGACACGTTTCGAACTTGGATCAATGCGCCAACATCTCGCTTGCGTGCCGAAGTAGAGCCGCACGCCAAGTTCGCCGTATATCAAGCTCTCGCGTCGCCGCGACTACAGATCCAACTTGCCGACGCTGAGTCGCTCGGCGGCGATGTCTGGCGGGTGCGCGTTGGAATCTCGAACACCGGCTGGCTCGGTACCGAAATCACCGCCTTTGCCAATAAACACAAGATCGTGCTCCCACTTACCGCCGAAATCAGCGGAGCGACGCCACTAGAAGGTGGGACAAGAGTGAAACTCGGTCAACTTGCCGGTCGGTCATCATTTCGCGTGAGCGGAAATGACAAGTCGGACGGAACACCCGATCGTGTTCTGCATTCATGGTTGGTGCGTGCCAAGCGCGGCGACACGGTAACGATCACGGCCATTCATCAACGTGCAGGAACTGCAACTGTCGCAATCGACCTGCCATAAATCCGGAGGTCAGATAGCGTCCAAATTGGGATGATCACGACATACGCGATGTCATTGAATTCAATACGGTGGAACGAGTCCACGCGTAGCGAACTAGTAGACGCGGTTTCAGACTGGCTGGCCGAGGCTTACCCATACGACACACGACCATCCACCACTTCGGTACGAGTTAGGGAAGACGTCGGAGACCCCGTGTTTCGGGTCGAGATCAGCGAATCAGACAAACGTAATCTGACAATAAATCAGACCATCATCACCGTCGCTGCTCTCGAAATGGTCCTGACCTTTGAAGTTCGAAAAATGTCACGACCAACCGGACAGTCCGTATCGCCACGCCCAAAATATTCAGCACCAAACCCGCGTCTGACAAAATTGTGTACCGACGTTGCCAGCAAACTCAAAATTCGGGATGCCGAACAGATCATCGACGGTGCCATCCACTTTGTTTCGCAAGGTGGAGACGGAGAATCGCTTGCCGCATTTGCCGAAGCCCCCGGTCGTCGGCTTCCCATAATTGTCGAACATACCCTGGGTCGGATTCCAACCGCGCAGGCCTCTGCCTCGCTCGGCGCAATTCTCGTGGGAGTTGCACATATATTTCACATCACGACCAACGAAGCGGTTAGCGCGTTCAATGAATTTCGTCGCGAACGACTGCTCACACCCGACGCAATTACCATTATTTGGCCCGCGCCGCACGCACCAACTCAGATATACGACAAAGATGCGCAACATGTTGTCGCCCCACTACTGGAGGCCGCGGCCGCAAGTTTGCAACCGATACTTGTTCCGCAAATGCCGCGAATTCGATCCGGCCCCACCATCGCGACAGCATCGACGCCGCGTTCTACCAATGTCAGCAGTCCGATCCAAGAAGTGAAAGCACCAGTAACTAATCCACAGATTAGAGCTTTAGAAACGGATATCGCACTTCTGCGCAACCAGGTCGAAGACCTGACACGCACTCAAGACGAACTAATGGAAAACATCGCCGGTACTGATTTAATCAATGCCTCGCTCGTTGATGAGCGAGATCGATATCTCGATCAATTGACCGCATTTCTCTCGCTACGAAACTCAGAAGATTGGCCACGAACTCCAAGGGAAGCGGTTGCCCGTTCAGAGTTGATGTGTCCAAATCTGGTGTTCCATGAACGATCTAAAACATCATCGGATGATGTGCAGACCCAGAATGGCAAGCGAGTGTTGGAAAGCCTCATTGAGTTGAACAACATCGCCTCACGACTCAAGGATGGGCGAATCCCTTTGCATATGTTCGAGATTCATTGTCGCGATCGGCTGAACTTCGCCGCCGATGTTTCGGACACCGCCAAACATCGCTTCAGCGAGGATTATGCAATCGACTGGCAAGGTGAGACGGTCTATGCCACTGCGCACATTCGCTGTGGCGATATTCGCATCCATTTCTACCTTGACCGCGTTCGATTACAGGTTGTAATCGCCTACGTCGGTCGCCACCTGCGCGACAAAAAGACCAAATAAGCACTGATCGTCTACCGTTCGGATATGACTTCGGCAGTTTATGAAATCTCAGATCGATTCGTTGAACAGTTGGCATCCCTAGACCCTGGTACAGCCACTCAGAAAGGAATTGCCGGGCACGAAAGCGAGATGACCGACTTCAGCCCTTCTGGGCACGACGCTCGAGACCATTTGGTTCGCAAGACTCTCGCAGAACTCAATGCCACCGAGGCGACAACCGTTGCAGATCGATTAGCGGCGGGGGTATTGCGCGAGTCACTGGAACTTAGTGTCGCCGAATTTGACGCGGGAGAACAATTGCGTGCAATTCGCATCGTGCGTGGCGACGTCGATGGCGCCCGGAGGATATTCGATCTCATGCCAAAGGCAAGTGCACACGACTGGTCGGTCATTGCCGATCGGATGTCGAAAGTTCCCGCAGCGTTTGCCGGAATGCGTGAATCGTGGAAACTCGGCATCGAGCGAGGAGTAGTTGCGCAACGCCGACAAGTACTCGCTGTGAGTAAACAACTGGAAGGTTGGTCTGGATTGGGTGCGCCGGCCTTTTTTGAGATTTTGGCCGAGAGCGCCGCCGAGGTGGCCGATGCGCCACATGATGCGTTGCGCCAGGCCGCCAAGGCATGTTCGGCGGCGATGGCTACAACGGCGTCGTTCTTGCGCGATGTGTATTCGCCAGTCGCCGATTCCCGAGATGGCGTCGGTCCGGAGCGTCACGCAATTGCGCGACGCCGATTCATGGGAATGAATGTGGACGCAAAAGAGGCATACGAATGGGGCTTTGGGGAAGTCGAACGACTGGACCGCGAAATGACTCGAGTGGCTCAAGAAATTAAGCCGGGGGCTTCGCTGAGCGAAGTACGACAATTGCTTGACACCGATCCTGCTCAATCAATCAGCGGAGAAGACGCATTGCGTGACTGGTTGCAAGAACTCATGGATGACGCGATGTCTTTTTTGATCGCCAAGAATCATTTCGATATCCCACAAAAAATACGTCGGGTGGAGGCGATGATCGCGCCAGCCGGTGGTGCGGCCGCCATGTACTACACACCTCCAAGCGAAGATCTCACACGTCCCGGTCGCACCTGGTACCCGGCCAATGGCAGGAATCTCTTTCCACGCTGGAGAGAACCAACGACGACCTACCACGAAGGAGTCCCCGGTCATCACCTACAACTTGCCACTGCGACAATAAATTCCGAGAAACTCTCGCGATTTCAGCGCAATACATACATATGGGGGCACGGCGAAGGTTGGGCCATGTACGCCGAGCGACTGATGGAAGAACTCGGCAAATATGCAAACCCAGAATTCCACCTCGGCTTTCTGTATATGCAAGCATTTCGTGCCGCTCGAGTCGTGATCGATATTGGAATCCATTGTGGTTTCGCCATCCCCGCTGACTGGTCGTGGCATGCCGAAGAACAATGGACACCAGAACTTGGTTGCGAATTTCTTGCCGTGCGATCACCATTTGACGATGCATTCAATCGTTCGGAAATCAATCGTTACCTGGGAATGCCCGGCCAAGCAATGTCGTACAAATTGGGCGAGCGTGTGTGGCTAGACCTGCGCGAGGCGGCCCGGAAGAAACACCGTTCTAACTTTGATTTGCGCAAGTGGCACGCATATGCACTTGACTTGGGAAACCTTGGGCTCGATTTATTGCAAAAAGAACTCTCGCGTTTTTAGTCAAGTATCAATTAACCAGGAATAGAACACCTCGGTTGCAAGTTTGCCGTCTCACATGGATCGTCTAGCGTTGCGCCATGACTTCACCCAAGACCTCAGTCGTTTACGCACTCTCTGACCGTTTCATCGAGCAACTCGCAGCCCTTGATCCGGGAATGGCGACGGCGCTAGGGATATCCGGCCACGATCACGAGATGACCGATTTCAGTCCGACGGGTCATGAATCACGCGGGCAAGTCGTACGCGACACACTGATCGAACTCAATGCGACCGAGGCGACCACCGATGCGGATCGTTTGGCGGCCGGAGTCTTGCGCGAATCACTTGAACTTGGTGTCGTGGAATTGGACGCGGGCGAATATTTACGTTCGATTCGAGTTATCGCTGGAGATGTGGATGAAGCACGGTCGATTTTTGACCTGATGCCGACCGAAACGGGGGCCGATTGGTCCGTCATTGCGGAACGAATGTCGAATGTTCCCCAGGCATTTGCAGGTATGCGCGAAACTTGGAAACTTGGAATGCAACGCGGCATCGTTGCTCCACGCCGGCAAGTGTTGGCCGTGAGCGAGCAATTGGCCGGTTGGTCTGGATTGGGTGCGCCGGCCTTTTTTGAGACATTGGCTGAGAGCGCCGCCGAGGTGGCCGATGCGCCACATGATGCGTTGCGCCAGGCCGCCAAGGCGTGTTCGGCAGCAATGGCCGCAACGGCGACCTTCCTACGCGATGAATATGCGCCGGTAGCTGATCCACATGACGGTGTTGGACCGGATCGCCACGCAATTGCGCGTCGCCGATTCATGGGAATGAATGTGGACGCAAAAGAGGCATACGCATGGGGCTTTGGGGAAGTCGAACGACTGGACCGCGAAATGACTCGCGTGGCAAAAGAAATTAAGCCAGGTGCATCGTTGGACGAAGTCAAACATTTCCTCGACACCGATCCCGCTCGATCAATCAGCGGAGAAGACGCATTGCGTGACTGGTTGCAAGAACTCATGGATGACGCGATGTCGTACCTCATTACAAACAATCACTTCGAGATACCACAACAGATACGTCGAGTGGAGGCCATGATCTCTCCACCTGGTGGGGCCGCAGCGATGTATTACACACCTCCAAGTGAAGACCTCACACGCCCCGGTCGCACTTGGTATCCGGCGAATGGCCGCACCGTGTTTCCCCGCTGGAGCGAGCCGACGACCGCATATCACGAGGGTGTCCCCGGGCATCACTTGCAAATTGGTGTCGCAGTAATTAACTCCGAGAAACTCTCTCGCTTTCAGCGCAACACTTTTGTTTCTGGTCATGGTGAAGGATGGGCACTGTACGCCGAACGACTTATGGATGAATTCGACTTTCTCGCCAATCCCGACTATCGCCTTGGATATCTGTATGGCCAAGCCTTTCGCGCCGCCAGGGTCGTGATCGATATTGGAATCCATTGTGGTTTCGCCATCCCCGCCGATTGGTCGTGGCATGCCGGAGAACAATGGACACCGGATCTCGCACTCGAATTTCTATCCGCGCGTTCATCGGCCGACGATGCATTCAATCGATCGGAAATTAACCGGTACCTCGGTTGGCCTGGACAGGCAATCTCCTACAAATTGGGGGAGCGTGTATGGCTAGACCTGCGCGAGGCGGCGCGGAAGAAACACGGAGCAAAATTTGATTTGCGCCAGTGGCATGCCTATGCGCTTGATCTGGGAAACCTTGGGCTCGATTTATTGCAACGAGAGCTCTCGCGTTTTTAAGGAACCACTACAACCGACGTACCGATGTGCGCCCACTTAAAAATGAACTTTGCGTCGGCTGTTGCCGAGCGCAAACATCCGCTTCCCTGATATGTGCCAAGTTGATCAATTGATTGCATTGGCTTGCCGTAGCGCAGGGGGAGTTCATGAAACCCAATGTTGCCTCCGCCTGGCCCGATGGCGAAGCGCGTCATGTAGCGAAATGTGACTCCCGAAATTATGGGGCTGAACGAAGTCAGGGACTGACTAAATACCCGGTACGTACCAGGTTTCGGAACCGCGCGACGACCAGAAACCAAGAAAGTTCGAATGATGCTGTTGTCGGCACCTACGACCCAGGCTCGCTGCATCTTGCTTGCATAAACGATGCGCCGACCTGTGCCCGACTTGTGTGGAACCCGAGGAACAACATTGGCCGAAATTAATACTGCTGGGTCGACGGAGGAACCCGAGTCGTATTCGGCGCCTTCGGCTAGCGCCGGACTGGCCATCGACAACACCACGCAAAATGAACACATGGCGGCAATGCTGTTTCGAACCACACTGCGTTGCCACATAATGAACTCCTACTTACTCAAGGCAAAAATTGATGAAATCGTTGGAGCGGTTGCATCGACAACTTCTGCCCGACCATCCCCTATGAGTTTGATGAGATGTGACAACACACTTCGACCTGCGGCTTTGTGTAACTCAACCTGTACATCCGCATACAAGATTGTCACGATCTCGCTAACAGTTTTCACCCTATCGGTCAAACATTGTAAAATTTGAGCCTCACGATCGAGGCGATGCTGCAGATATTGGGCAAGGTATTCTCTCGGCTTTGTGATTGGTCCCCCATGGGTGGGCCACAAAACTTCGTCTCTACGCAACTGCAATTTGCGAAGCGACTGAACATAGTCACGCATGTCCCCATCGGGTGGCGAGACCACCGTAGTACTCCAACCCATCACATGGTCACCACTAAATAGTGCCCGTTCCTGAATGAGGGATACACACATGTGATTCGACGTGTGGCCCGGGGTGCTTACCGCGACAAGCGAGAATTCGTCCGTCTCAACTACTACATCGCCGTCGTGTACCGCGTGTGTGGGAACAAAATCACGATCTATGGCCTCCTCTCCACCGTCGTCCGATTCATCAATACCGCTACCGCGGTGCGGGCCGATTGCAAAGGTCGGCGCGCCGGAGTACTCCTGCAGCCAGCGAGCGAGCGGTGAGTGATCCGAGTGACAGTGAGTTACCAGAATTGCCCGCACCCGCTCGCCGACAAGAGCATTCTCAATTGCATCTCGATGCGAGTCCAATATTGGACCAGGATCAATGACCGCTACTTCCCCACGACCAATGATGTACGTACCGGTACCCCGGTACGTGTACTTGGATGGATTTTCGGCTATGACACGACGTACGAGTGGTGACACTTGTTCAGCGACTCCGTATCGTGCGTCATCAATCCGCGGAACAAAATCGATTCGAGCCACGGCAGGACTATGTAGCGTCGGTTGTCTTGCGCCAACGACGTTTTTTCACCGGCCTTACATGGATATACACAAGTGGGTTATCAATAACCTCGTGATGTGTTCCCCAACTTCCGGCCAAAGCTTGAATCATCGCCGCCGCCGGTAAGGCCAGTACCGCACCGATTGGACCAAGTATTGCCCCTCCGACAACCGCTGAACCAAACGCCACGGCGGCATGCACTTCCATAGTTCGGGCAGTGATCCGCGGGGCAAAGAGATAATTTTCGACTTGCTGATAAAAAACGATAAAGGCGATAACGAGAAGTGCCTTCAGCGGAGAATCGAGGAATGTCAACAGTGCCGGCAAAATTCCGGCCAGATATGTCCCGACCACTGGTAAAAATTGGGAGACGAGGCCAACCCACAACGCCATGGCGATCGGAGCCGGTGTTCCAATGACCTGAAACGTAATCCAGTGAAAGAACATCGAGAGCAGCGCCAGAAGCATTCGTGAATGCAAATATCCGCCCGTCTTGGCGATCGCGAGTTCCCACGTCGCCAGCACCTTACGTTGTCTATCTGGAGGCAGTCGTCTACAGATCACGCGCCGAAGTCGCGGACCGTCGGCCACAAGATAGAAAGTGAAAAGAACAACCGACAACAGTTTTAGTAATACGCCAAGAGCGCTCACCGACAAACTGAACACACGCTCTTGTTGACTATTGATGAACTGTTGGACCGAACCGTTCGGATCGGATATGGATGCATTTACTTCGGCGGGGTCAATGTTTGTATTGAATGTGTCGTTCAGAAAGTCAACAGTGTCGTTGACATACTGCTCACTATTCGTCAACAGGTCCGCTGCCTGACTTCCCACCAGAGTGCCGATCGCCCCTACAAACACGCCGGCGAACACTAAGACCGCCATCAAGATTGCCAATGTTCCGGAACCGCGTCGCCATCCTCTGGCGGCGAGACGATTCACGCCGGGCTCAATTGCGAGCGCCAAAAATAACGCGACTAGTAATAGGAGTAGGAAACTCGACAGCCTGTGGAACATTTCGCGCACCACCAGCGCGGCAATGAGTCCCACCCATAGCAGCACGATGGCTCGCGGTACCCATTTAGGCATCGTCAGATCATCTTGTGACTGGGTGTCGCTCATGACTTACAGGGTAGCCGTGGCAGAATATCCAACGAATATGCGAAATCAGCGAATTTCAGATGCAGTCTTCAAGGTTCGCCACGACCTCTCTCAGGCGTTGCGTTCACGTGTGGCCG
>CAYGOJ010000034.1:0-13700 GCA_964351545.1 uncultured Acidimicrobium sp. | reverse complement strand
GGACAGGCGACGCTGGAAAGAGGGTCGTGGCTCAATTACCACTTCCCCACCGAAGGGGAAACCGAGTCATAAGTTCGCTCGGGAAGCTCTCAGGTGAGCAAACAGCGAGGGCGCATGGCACCACCTGGTGCCGCGCGTTCTTCCGACTCACCACATTCGAGGTCCAGCAGTGAAACAGTCCGATCTTGTCTCAACACATCCGCTTGACTCGTTTGCGTCTCGACACATCGGTCCAGACTCAAGCGACCTCGCGCACATGCTGGCCACCATTGGTGTCGCCAGCGCCGACGAGATCATCACCAAAACTGTGCCCGCAAATATTTTGATGAACAAGGCGCTGGCGTTGGACGCGCCGCGAAGCGAAGCGGAAGTGTTGGCCGCTCTTCGCGATATTGCGAATGCCAATACAGTCCACACCTCGCTCATTGGTCTTGGCTATTACCCCACCCATACACCGCCGGTCATTTTGCGAAATGTGCTCGAGAATCCGGCCTGGTACACGTCGTACACGCCGTATCAACCAGAAATTAGCCAGGGGCGACTGGAGGCGTTGCTCAACTTTCAAACGGTGATTGCCGAACTTACCGGCTTAGAGATATCCAACGCCTCACTATTGGATGAACCAACGGCCGCGGCAGAGGCAATGGGCATGGCTCATCGTTTGTCTCGTAATGAGAGCAATGTGTTTGCAGTTCATGACAGTACCCATCCGCAAACTATCGCCGTGTTGCAGACCAGGGCGAAGGCGATCGGCATCCGAATCCAACTGTGTGCCATTGATGAACTAGCCGCAGTGGATTGCTTCGGGGTGCTTGTCTCACGACCGACCACCTGTGGCAACATTGGCGACGATCTCACCGTCCGGGCCATCGTCGATGCTGCTCACCAGCGAGGCTCTCTCGTTGTCTGTGCCACCGATTTACTAGCGAGCATGTTGCTCACCTCTCCCGGATCGCTGGGCTGCGACATCGCAGTCGGTTCTGCCCAACGATTCGGTGTGCCGATGGGTTACGGCGGGCCTCACGCCGGTTTTCTTGCCACCAGCGAAGCATTTGCCCGTGCACTCCCCGGTCGGCTTGTCGGCGTCAGCGTCGATACGGTCGGGCGCCCTGCGTTGCGGTTGGCCTTACAAACTCGCGAGCAGCACATTCGCCGCGACAAGGCCACATCAAACATTTGTACGGCCCAGGCATTACTCGCCAACATTGCAGGTTTCTACGCGGTGTGGCATGGCCGAGACGGCCTTGTTCGAATTGCGCGGCGCGTCGAGACTCTTACAAGTGCTGCCGTGTCGGCTCTTCGCTCGGCGAACGTCGAAGTGCTCAACGACTCGTGGTTCGACACAGTTCGTATTCGTGTAGCCAACGCGACAACGGTTCACAAAAACTCACTTGCACAGAACATTTTGTTACGCCACATTGATGCCACCACCGTTGGCTTCAGCCTGGATGAAACCTCCACCATCGAGACGGTTGTGGAGTTGCTGCGAGCCCTCAACGTGGAGCGCTCCTCCGAGGCAATTGAGAACCTGTGCAGAGGCGAATCGATGCAGGGAATACCCGTTGAGTCTCGACGGGACGATGAGTTTTTGACCCAGTCTGTGTTTGAGCGGCACCACAGCGAACACGAGATGTTGCGCTACATGCGACGCCTCGCCGACAAAGATCTCTCCCTTGATCGAACGATGATTCCCCTCGGGTCATGCACGATGAAACTGAATGCCGCGGTCGAAATGATTCCGATCACCTGGCCAGAGTTTGCCAACATCCATCCGTTTGCACCGGCACAAGATGCTCGCGGATATCGGCAACTGATTGACGAGTTGGAGGCCATGTTGGTCGAAATCACTGGCTACGACTCGATCAGTTTTCAACCCAACGCCGGAAGTCAGGGTGAGTTTGCCGGTCTGCTTGCCATCGACGCCTACCACGCCAGCCGTGGCGACTCGCAGCGCAAAGTGTGCCTCATTCCGTCGAGCGCACATGGAACCAATGCGGCCAGCGCCGTGATGGCCGGCATGCGAGTCGTTGTCGTCAAGTGCGACGTGCACGGCAATGTCGATTTAGAGGATTTGACGGCGAAGTGCGAACAAGCAGGCGATGCATTGGCTGCGTTGATGATCACCTATCCATCTACCCACGGGGTATTTGAACAAGATGTCGTAGCGATGTGCGATCTGATACACCTCCATGGCGGTCAGGTGTATATCGACGGGGCCAATCTCAATGCGATGGTCGGCATCGCCCAACCCGGCAAATTTGGAGCCGATGTCAGTCACCTCAATTTGCACAAGACATTTTGCATTCCACACGGCGGCGGCGGCCCGGGCGTTGGTCCAATCGGTGTCAAGAAACACCTGGCGCCGTTCCTACCCACTCATCCCCTAGTTGATGTAGTTGATGGCGCTGTAAGCAAGTCACACCCAATGGGACCCGTTGCCGGAGCTCCCTACGGATCGGCGGGGATACTGCCCATTTCATGGGCGTACATTTCGTTAATGGGCGCAAGCGGATTGCGCGACGCCACCACTCAGGCAATAGTCAACGCCAACTACATCTCCAAAACACTCGCCCCGTATTTCCCGACGTTGTATTCCGGTCGAGGCGGATTTGTGGCCCACGAATGCATCCTGGATGTGCGCCCAATCACCAAGGCATCTGGTGTCACTGTTGATGACATCGCCAAGCGATTGATTGACTTCGGCTTTCACGCCCCCACGGTGAGTTTTCCGGTTACGGGAACTTTGATGGTCGAGCCGACCGAAAGCGAGACGCGACGCGAGATTGATCGCTTCTGTGCGGCCATGATCGCGATTGCCGACGAGGTCGACGAGGTCACTCAGGGAAAGGTGGCTCTCGCCGACAGTCCGTTGCGCAATGCACCACACACTATTGAAGATGTGGTCGGCGACTGGACCCGAACGTACTCGCGCCAGCAAGCATTGTTTCCGCTCGAATCACTGCGTAGCCGAATGTATTACCCTCCGGTTTCGCGAATTGACGCTGCCTACTGGGACCGAAACCTCATGTGCTCGTGTGAGCCGCTGAGCCAGTTTGCTTCTTGACAAACGGCATAGCGACCACCGATCCGGCCAGTTCGGTTCCGCGCACATCGATGGTTACTTCGGTACCCGGCTCGACGTGTTGGGTATCGACAAAGGCAAAGGCAATGCCATGATTAAGCGTCGGAGAGAAATTTCCACTAGTCGTAGTTCCAATTTGGTGTCCGGAGTGCGACACGACGCAACCCTCGCGTGGTGGCCGTCGCCCCGCCGTTGAAATTCCCACCAGCTTACGCGTCACGCCCGCTTGGCGAATTGCTGTTAATGCCGCCTTGCCGCGAAACTCTTCTTTGTTCCATGCCACGACCCAACCGAGACCGGCGTGCAACGGTGTAATTCCAGGGCCTAACTCGTGACCGTGAAGCGGGAGCCCGGCTTCAAGGCGCAGCGTGTCACGCGCGCCCAACCCGGCCGGTGTGACACCGGCAACCAACAGCGCATCGAATATTTTTGCGGCCACAGAAATCGGCGCGGATATTTCCATTCCGTCTTCGCCGGTATATCCGGTGCCAGCCACGACACATGAAGATTCGAATATCTCGATTTGTCGCACCGCGAAGCGTGGCACGGCCGCGGCTTCCTCGCTGAATGAGTGCACGCGTTGCCGAGCGAGTGGCCCCTGCACCGCCAACACGGCCCTTGTTGCGGTGGTGTCGTCTCCAGAGATGGCTTCGATGACGCGCGAAGTATTCGAGGCGTTTGGCATCACGTCAAAGGTCTGCTCATCGATCCACCACACAATGATGTCGTCGAGCACCGAGGC
This sequence comes from uncultured Acidimicrobium sp., assembly GCA_964351545.1. Lineage (GTDB taxonomy): Bacteria > Actinomycetota > Acidimicrobiia > Acidimicrobiales > Ilumatobacteraceae > UBA3006. Next base: position 9,876 of record CAYGOJ010000034.1, on the reverse strand, counting down.
ATCCGAGTCCAATAAATGGGTGTATTGCGCCCGTCCGGGAGCAATTTTGTCAAGGTCGTTGGTAAAGGCGCGCTGCAGCCCGTCCTTGGCCGAGCTTCCGCTTACCCGCACCGTACCCAAATGTGAAACATCAAATACGACCGCATCACTTCGGCACTTCAGATGCTCGCTGACCGTGCCGTCTTGATACGACAACGGCATTTCCCATCCACCAAATGGAACCATTTTGGCTCCAAGACTTCGATGTCGCGCATCAAGGGGCGACGTTCTCATGTCACTCACTCAATGAGTGCGCGATACTGGGTTGCGTCAAGGAGCGAATCTGCTCCCGAATTTTCTCCGATCTCTAGTTCACACAGCCATCCCTCGCCATACGGGTCGCTGTTCATCAATTCGGGTGTCTCCTCTAGAGTGCCATTGACCGCCGTTACCTTGCCGGCAAGTGGAGCGTAAATTTCGGAAACGCTCTTGGTGCTTTCCACCTCGCTAAACGAGTCTCCCACCGAGACGGATTCTCCGAACTGAGGTAAATCGACGAACACAATGTCTCCGAGCGCGTCTTGGGCGTAGTCGGTGATTCCGATTCGCGCTGTCGTGCCACTTATCCGTACCCATTCGTGCTCTTTGGTGTATTTGAGTTCAGTCGGAGTATTCACGACACCAACCGTAATGCGCTGGCGAATCTTGTCACTAATTCAACAAACTCCGAGCGCTCGGATGCATCTAGCGTTGTCTCGTAGGCATTTAACATGAGATTGTCGGTGAGTAATTCGACGCCCACCATCTGTTCCTTGAGATGTGTGGCACTGACTTGTCCGTCTCCCCAGCCAAATGACTTTGCATGGGCCGCGCCATCTTCCGCAGCGAGGACCGCTTGCAACGGAGTGATTCCCCCGCTGAGTACCGCAACGATGTGCACGCTTCCCCGCCACTCACGCATGACATGCAACAGTTGATACGCCCTACCGGCGGCATCCGTCGGTAGGAGTTCGCTACGCCATCCGGCAAAGAGTGTGAGTCCAGCGACATCTACGGAATTTACGAGACGCTCGGCGAGATGGGCGAATCGTTGGCAATCGGCGTCATCTTGCAGACGCTGTCGACCCCACGTCGAACAAGCGTTAGCGAAGCGAGATCCGGACTGGCGAGCGCTTTCGACCGCACCGCCTGCCGCCCACATCTTTCGCACTACACCGGGATTGAAATAGGCAAATGCAGAAATGATCACATCGGCGCAGACATCTCCCAGAACTCCGCCTCGCCCGGCGACATACCATGCAAATCCATTCGGATAACCGGCCTCGGCCCCGATTTTGAGGGTCTCCGGATGGAGCATGAATCGTCCGCCGATGTCGTTGATCAACGGCGACACGGTCCGGATTGTTTCCAATGCTCCCAATTGCGTCATGACAAAAAGATAGCCGCACGGCGACAAGCCCCACATTCGCAGTAGCGTTGCGCCATGTCCGATGCCGATCCAAAAGCCTCGACACCACCGGCAGCTCCATTAGATGAATTGCTTTCGCTTCTCGGTTCGCTCAATCCCCTGACCAACGGCGTTAAAGCCCTCGAGCAGGGTAAGCGCACTATCGACGCATTGATCGCATCACTGGAAATGTTTGTGCAATCGATGGACAATGTGAATCAAGTGGCCACCCGCGTCAATCGATTACTCGACGATGTTGAGGAACCACTGCGAAAATTGATGCCTCAAATGGCAACCGCACTTGGGGCGGCCGCCAAACTTGGCGATGTTGCCAGCGCACTCAATGACCTGAGCAAGCGTCTTAGCCCGTTTTCTGCATTTCTACCGCAGTCGGGCGGCACTAAACCAGAGTGAATTCAGAGCGCGATCGAACGCGAAATAACCCTGGGAGTTCGTTTTGCTTCGTTGGCGGCGATCTCGATAATGCTCGCATCTATTTCCTGTTTGACCCCGGCCAACGGCAACACGTTGAGTACCCCTTGCCCGTTGCGCATCACGTCGATGAGTTGGTCGCCCTGACACAGCACCACGCTTTGACCGCTGATGACAATATGTGCGGCCGCGATATCTGTGTCGACATGGGCCCGCAAATAATTGAAGACGGCCCGGACAGATTCAAGACGGATTCCGGCATCCAAAAGATTCTTGATCACCCGTAACTCGAGTAGATCGCGATACTGATACACCCGTCGAGATCCGCTTCCCGAAGCGTCACAAATGGAAGGGCGCATCAAGTCGGTACGAGCCCAATAGTCAAGTTGACGATACGAAATGCCAACAATTTGTGCCGCTCGTGTGCCGCTGAAGCTTGGCTGCATAGTTCTCTCAGGTTATGGGCGACGAGCCGTTTCCGTCAACGGGTCTCGCTTGGAGTCTCATATGGGCTATCAACTTTGGAAATCGTCCGGATTGATGCTGTCGATGAATTGACGAAAGTCGTCCAAGATCTCTTCCTCATCGGCCGGCTGAACAACAATCTCGACGCCAACTTGATCGATCAATTCAGTGGTGGCAAAGATGGGCGCTCCGACACGAACTGAGAGAGCCACTGCATCCGAAGGGCGACACGACACAATGCGCTTGCCCGCTGGGCTGTCGATATGCAACTCGGCGAAAAACGTATGCTCACGCTCCTCGGTAATGACAATTTTCGAAAGCTCGCCGCCCATCTCGTTGATGACGTTCACCAGCAAGTCATGGGTAAGTGGTCTCTCTGAAACAATTCCTTCCAGCGCAAAATGAATTGCCGATGCTTCCGGTCCGCCAATGTAGATCGGCAACCCGCGTCTTTCGCCACCAACTTCGCGAAGCATGAGAACGGGAGTGTTAGCTGGGACTTCGAGCTTCACCCCTTCGACTTCCATCTCCACCATGTTCTGAATCGTACCGCCGACTATCGCGGCTATCGACCGTCCGTGTATTGACGAGACCCTGCCGCGACAAGTGCGGAACGCAATTGTTCACCCAAATCCATCAATTCATTTAACAGTGTCAGTGCGTTATCCCGAGAGGCGGGGTTTCGTTGCCGCAGCAGCGGAACAATTCGTTGTTCAAACAGTGCGATCTCTCTGTCGGCAGAGTGCTTCCATCCTTTTAAGTGACGAACATCAATCCCGAGTTCAAGAAACTTCGCAGCAACTGTGACTATTTCGCGATCCGAGGCCGAATACAGCTCAACATCACCGACCACTCGTGGTTTGACCAGACCGGAGGCGGTTAGATCTTTAAGTAATGCCGGACTGACTTCAAGTTCATTCAGCAACTCTGAACGGGTGAGTGACGACGTATCGTCACGTTTCTTGGCAGTTGTTCGAGTAGTTGACTCTGGGGCTCGAGCGATCGACTTTCTCGACGCTGGGTGCCCACCCGGACTGGACACATTTCGTATTCCGCGAGGTGCCGAATCGTCGTACGGTCGTTCGGCACCGTCGCTCGTGTCACCATCTAGTCTCGTTCGAATCACTTTGAGCGGTAAATACCGCTCTTTTTGTTCGCGCAATATGAATCGCAATCTCTCGATCTCAGTATCGCTAAATTTTCGGTAACCGGATGCCGATCGTTCCGGTTCGATCAAACCCTGACTCTCAAGAAATCGAATTTTTGAGATCGTAACATCAGGAAATTCCTCAAGCAGCAGGCCAAGTACCTCGCCAATTGAAAAATAGTTTCTATTATTCACCGAGGACACGACTCGTCACGCTACGACTTCGGCGCCGTCAAGAAATACCATCCGAAATTTTCCGATCTGGAGTTCGTCGCCATGCATCAAGCGCCGCTCCTCCACTCGCTCCTGAGCGACATATGTCCCGTTGAGCGATCCAAGATCACGAACCACATACGCACCGGCTACATGGCGCACCTCGGCGTGTCGTCGGGAAACTGTCACGTCGTCGAGATAAATCGAACTGTCCGGGTGGCGACCGATCGACACCAACTGGTCATCGAGGGCGAACCTTTCGCCGGTTTGATCACCGGATCTGACCACCAACAATCCCTGTCCGGTGGGCGAATCGGTAATCGTGACATGCACATTGTCAGAGTCACCCGAGGCATCTTGCAGCGGATCAGTCTTGGCCAGAACGATTGTTCTTTGCTCGGGTAGATCTAATACTCCCCCGCAAGCCGAGCAGAAACTCGACACTGGCGGGTTTCGATGCCCGCACGAATTACAAAAGATGTAATTCACGATCCACCACGGTTAGCAGGTGCAAACAACTTGGGTCTCTCTATCAGGTTGAGGTTGACTGCCACCACAATACCGCCTCTACACATAGCGATTAACGGTCCTTGACCAGATTGCGCTGCCCACGACCGATCGCCAGATTCTCACGAACTTTCGGGATGTAGGCAAATGCCGTCAAGTAGCACAATGCGAGGCCCGGCACACCGAGCACCCACCCAGTTACTTCGGCCAGAGAAGCCGTGACATGGTTACTCGACCCAAGCAGCAGAAGCGGAACCGACATCATCAATAGAAACGTATACCGCTTGCCAAGCATGCTGACCTCAAATCGGCGCATGCCAAACAGGGTGGCAATCACCATCACCGCGCTGACAACGCACTCCCGAATGATGATTGCTAGGCCAAACCACATTGGTATGGCTCCGCTGATAAATACGGCACCAGTTCCGACAATAAACAGCACCCGATCGGTGACCGGATCAAATATCGCCCCGAAGTCGCTGCTCTGATTAAATCGCCGGGCCACCCAACCATCGAGCCAATCGCTGATCCCTAGCAGTCCCAGTAAAAGGGCGGCTCTGGCGTGGTCATCGCGCCCGAACAAAAGCCACAGAAACACTGGCAGACATGCCAGGCGCGCCGCGGTGATCAAATTGGGAAAAGTGAGAACATTTCGTGGATGTGCATGGTTCATCACCCAAAAAGACTACAAGCCTCTCCTTCACCTACGATCGGTACATGACGGTCGAATCGATGCATGAACCCCTTCGAGGAGCAGTTGCGGTAATCACCGGAGCGGGCTCCGGCTTGGGAGAAGCGATCGCCCGACGCTTGGCGAGCGACGGAGTCGATGTGACGGTGCTAGATATCGATACCGACAACGCGAAACGAGTCGCCTATGAAATCGGCGGAACCGAATACACGGTTGATGTCGCAGACTCAAAAGGGTTCGACAAGGCAATCGACGCCGTCGTTGCCCAACAAGGTCGTCTGGATATCTTGATCAATAACGCCGGTATTGCGCCTCCCAGCGACAGTTCGAAATTGGATCTATCGATAGCCAATCAAATGCGTCGATTTGAGGGTGACATTGGTGGTTTGGAGCCCGTCAATTATCTCGCCGACCTTTCCGATCAGGATTGGGATCGAATGCTCAAGGTTCATCTCTATGGGACATTCTTCGGTTGCCGCGGTGCGCTTCGACACATGATTCCGGCGCGACGGGGTGTAATTGTGAATGTCTCTTCGATTCTCGGGTTGCGCCATGCCGCTGCCGCACCGCACTATTCCGCGGCCAAGGCCGCCGTTATTTCACTCACCAAATCGGTGGCGGAGGAAACCGCCGGGTTCGGAGTGAGGGTAAATGCAATTTGCCCCGGCTGGATCGATACCCCGTTGTTAGATCCATTTGGCGACAGGCTGAAGGGAATCCTTACCGCTCGAATTGGGATGGGCAGAATGGGCAGTCCCCATGAGATCGCCGAGTTGGTGCGCTTTTTGTGTGGACCGGAGAGCAGCTATTGCACAGGCGAGATTTTTTCTGCTTCCGGTGGATTCAACTAAGTCGGTATTAAGTGCCGACCCTTTTCACCCGAATAATCAACGGCGAGATTCCGGGCACATTTGTGCATCGAGATTTGCGCTGTGTTTCGTTCATGACGATCAATCCGATAGCGCGGGGCCACTTGCTTGTGCTTCCAATCGAAGAGATCGATCACTGGAGCGATATGTCGGGCGACCTCATCGCCCACCTATTCGGGGTCGCCGCAATGATTGGCAACGCCCAGAGACGTGCCTTTCACTGCAAGCGCGTCGGGCTAGTCGTCGCCGGGTATGAAATTCCTCACTGCCATATACACCTCATTCCGACAAATTCCATGGCTGAACTCAGTTTTGAACTGGCGGCCAGAGACGTTTCTGCTCGCGAGCTTGAGTCGGCGGCAAATCAGATAATGACGGCCATGCAGGAATTAGAACAGGGTCGCTGAATCGGTCGAGTCGCCAGGTTCGTGATCTATGTTTTCAATTAGTTGAGGTCCGCGATTGCGGGTGCTATTCACCGCGGTTCCCACCTTGACCGCCGACAAAAAATCATTCGCAGATGGCCTCAGCAGGTGTAACGGAGCGACTTCCTCTCCACTTATCCATTCGTCGACGCCGTCGCCGTCAAGAAGCACCGGCATTCGATTGTGAACTTCGGCAACGGTGTTATTGGCTTCCGTTGTGATCAGAACGCAACTGTGAAGTACGGCCGCATCTTCAGGCGATCCGGGTTCACGCCACGTCGTCCATAGCCCTGCCGCCGCAAACATCGGCGATTTTGTTGGTGTGAAGTAGTACGGCTGCTTAACAGCTTTTGCCATCCCGGGAACCTCCACCGACATCCATTCGTAATATCCGGTGAGTGGTACGACACAGCGATGCCTCTTCAGCAGGTGTCGAAACGAGGGTTTTTCTGCCACCGTTTCTGACCTGGCGTTGATCAAGCTTGACGCCCTCGAGCGATCCTTGGCCCACACGGGTACGAGACCCCACGAAAAATTCTCCACCTGCCGCTGTGTGTCCGTGTGCACGACACCGTAAATTGTGGCGGTCGGGGCAATGTTGTAGTTGGGTGGTACATCCACCGCACGTACCAATGCTTCAAATGCCAATCCAACTTCTGCCGCGCTTGATGTGGATACGAATCGACCACACACGGTGTGTTCCGCCGACCTAGTGCAGGATTCCGCTTGGCACGGCGAAAATCCACGTCAGCAATGGAGTAACGAGAAAACCGGGGAGCAGCGATCCGAGTCGAATTTTCTTGATTCCCAATAGGTTGAATCCGATTGCCATCACCGCGATACCGCCTGCCGCGAATAGCTCGATCCGCATTCGGTCGGTGAGCAGCGAGTCGATTCCGGTGCCAAAAAATGTCAAAGTGCCCTGAACCACGAACACGCTCACTGCGGAGAACATTGCACCGATCCCATAGATGGCGGTAAAAATCACCGTCATGAATCCATCAAGCGTTCCTTTAATGATGTACAACTGCGGAGTCCTCCCACTGGCGTCTTCGATTGCCCCAAGAATGGTGAGCGGGCCGACGCAAAACAGTAGTGTGGCGGTAACAAAACCCTCAACAAATGTGTGTTCGGTACCGGGTCGGGCAAATCTCGCTCGCAGTTTCCGACCGATCGACTCGAGGCCACCATCGATGTTTAGTAATTCGCCGATGATTGCCCCCAACACCATTCCCACGAGGGGGAACACCATGTTGTGGGTGTTCATTGCATCTCGCACGCCAAGCGCCACCACCGCGAGTCCGATCACCTGAACAACCGTCGATCGAAGTCGTTCGGAAATACGATTTCCGACGAGTAATCCAACACCGCCGCCAATGAGCACCGTGGCCGTGTTGATCAGCGTTCCAAGCCCTCGCACGACGACTGACGCTATCTGCTTGCACTTGGGCGTCGTAAACAATTCGTGTCGCGAGCGAGTACCTTTGCCGCAATGTTCCTGCTCCTCGCCATTGGCGCCGCAACCGCCTATGGCATCGCCGATTACTCCGGTGGTCGAGCGACACGCAGCGCACCCGCAGAGTCCGTGACATTTATCGGTCAGTCCACCGCTCTGGTGTTATTGCTGGCCATAGTTCCACTTACCGGCGCAAGGTTGCCTTCGCTTCACGATTGGATGTGGAGCGGTCTCGGTGGCTTTGGGGGCGCCGTTGCCCTACTCGCCTTCTATCGCGCTATGTCGCGCGGTGCGATGACAGTGATCGCACCAATTTCGGCCGTGGTCGGCTTGAGTATTCCCGTGCTGGTCGGGCTATTACAAGGCGAGCGTCCCGCAATCATTGCCTATCCGGGAATTCTCATCGCAGTTGTTGCCGTGGCGTTGGTTGGCGATGTCCTAGATCGCCACAATTTGCCAACACCGTGGAGCGCGATCGGGCTTGCGGGTCTTGCCGGCATGGGCTTTGGGCTCATCTTTGTTTGTTTGGCTCAGACTTCGTCCGATAGTGGTTTGTGGCCACTCGTCGGTCAGCGACTGATCAGCGTGCCCACGGTTGCACTTGTGGCGATCATCCTCAAACATAAAATTTCGGCGCCAAGAAATGTGTTGAAGTTGACTCTCATTTGCGGGATTTTGGACACCACGGCAAACGGACTCTATTTAATATCTGTTCGACATGGATTGCTCTCCCTGGTTGCGGTCATCACGGCCCTCTATCCGGTTTCCACCGTGGTGCTGGCATTGCAACTGGACCATGAACGACTACATCGTTCTCAGGCGGTAGGTCTCTTCCTCGCCGCAATTTCTTTAGCAATGGTTGGATACGCCTCCGCGCTTTAGCCTCCCAGCCGGTTCCTAGTTCACCGCCGTGAGCGGAGGTGCGCCGGCCATAATTGCCAAAGCATTGCGAATTGCAAGTGTGGCCATGGCCGACCGCGTCTCGAAAGTCGCCGAACCCAAATGCGGTAAAAGTACGACATCGTCGCGATCCAGAAGTCCACGATGTACAGACGGCTCGTTTTCATACACATCCAGACCGGCACCGGCGATCTGATTGTCGATTAATGCGGTTACTAACTCTGTCTCATTGACAATCGGTCCGCGGGCCGTGTTGATCAGAAACGCCGATTTTTTCATTGTGGTGAACTGTGATTTCCCTATCAGATGAAAGGTGGAATCATCGGACGGGCAATGGACCGACACTATGTCGCTGCTGCGCAACAGGTCTTCGAGAGACATCTGCTTGGTTTCCAGTTCCTGCTCTAGTTCAGAACTAGCCCGACGACGATTGGTGTAAGCAATGGTCATTCCACATGCGCGTGCACGGCGTGCGGTGGCCGCTCCGATCGCGCCCAGGCCAATTATTCCCAATTGCTTGTGCTGTATTCCGGTTCCTAGCATGTAGTGCATCCCCCACTGCCAAGGTGCCTCTCCGCGAATCGCACGCTCACCTTCGGCCAGCCGCCGAGTAACCATCAGTATCAATGCCAAGGCAATGTCGGCGGTTGCCTCTGTGAGTACGCCTGGAGTGTTTGTTACGGTTACTCCCCGTTTGGTACAGGAGGCAATATCGATGTTGTTGTACCCGACCGCAACATTGCACACCGCCCTGAGCTGTGGACCGGCGGCATCCAAGAGTTCAACATCAACTTTTTCCGTAAGCAAGGTGATAAGAATCTCGGCACCTACCACTCGCTTGAGCAATTCATCCCGAGTTATCACCACATCGGGTGTCCATGCGTCGGCATCAATGCCTGCTCTTGTCAATTCATCCAAACCGGCCTGAGGAATTTTGCCCGTGAGGACGACCCGCGCGGTCATGATGCATTGATCCATGCGCCCAATCGAGATAGGCCGAGTTCGATTTCCGGTTCGCCAATCCCGCTATAGGCGAGGCGAATGTAATTACCGCTCTCTCCGGCAAACTGTCTACCAAAGTGACGACGGGTACAAAACGACACCCCGGTGTTGTGCAATGCAGCGAGTGCGAATTCGGCTACATCGGTGTGACCGGTACTAGCCATAGCCGCCGATACCTCCGGAAAAATATAAAATGCGCTGTTGGGCGTATGCACGCGCATTCCAGGTATTGACTTGATCTCAGTAATGGCGATGTCTCGTCGCCGTTTCAGCGTTGACAGAATGTCAATCGCGCCACCTTGATCGCCGACGATAGCTTCGATTCCCGCCCATTGCACAAATT